>NZ_DDYV01000114.1:0-12717 GCF_002348205.1 Desulfobacter sp. UBA2225
CGGGCCGGATGCATCCAGATCAGCTTCGGCATTGAATCCGGGGCTGAGCCCATCAAAAAGATCCTTGGCAAACCCATTGACAACGACACCTGCGTGGCGGCCTTTGACAAGGTGCGAGCCGCCGGTATCCTGCCCCGGGCTTATTTTATCTATGGCTCGCCAGGGGAGACGGACGCCACCATCCAGGAGAGCATTGATCTTATGGGCCGTTTAGGCCCGTTAAGCACGGTGTTTTACATGCTGGTCACCTTTCCCGGCACAGCCTTGTATAACCGGGCGTTACAGAAAGGATGGACCCATGATGGTGTCTGGCAAAAAAATATTGAAGATTTGCCCTGGTGGGAACTGGACCCGGATATGGATTTTGAACAGGTTAAGCGGTGGGGGGATCGGCTCAGGCAGGCTTTTTTCAGCAATCTTGAAGAGTTTGTGAACCGCATCACACGTCATCCGGATAAAACATCTGCCCCCTTGTATGCGGATTTCTTATCAAGGCTTGCCATGACCTTTTCCCATGGAGAATATGCCCGGGATAACCGGGTCCGAAATGCCGAGCAGATAGCCGAGAATCTGTTTGAAAAGGCGCTGCAGTCTTATCCTTGTGACAGGGCCTTCCAGGGCCTTGCCATGATCCAGCAGAAGCAAAAAAATTTTCCCAAGGCCATGGCTCTTCTTGACAAAGGGCTGTCGCATTTTCCAGAAAACAAAGATCTGTGCGTGTGCATGGGCGTGTGCCTGATGAATACCGGTGATTTTCACAACGCCTTAACATATTTCACCCCGTTTGCCCATGATCCCGCGTTGGGGCAGTACATCAAGATATGCAAACAAAAAATGGAGCTATAATAAATATATGAACAACGATTATCAACTGGCCAATAAAACCAGAAAAGAACTGAAGTTACAGAAAATGCGCCGGGACATCCTTGTCAGTGACGGCGCCCAAGCCCTTGACATGATCCTGGAAGCACCCTCCCCTGCCACCTTGATCCAGTCCTTCCCGGATCAGGACCTGTACTACCTGATGCATAAAATCGGGGTCCATGATTTCATTCCGGTTCTGGCCCAGGCCGCATCCAGCCAGTGGGAGTATATCCTTGACGTGGAGGTCTGGGATGATGACCGGCTGAATACCCATATGATGACCCAGGTGTTTTCCCTTCTGTTCAAAGCCGATGCCCAAAGGCTTCTGCGCTGGGCCATCAACGAAAAACCTGAGTTTGTGGAATATTATCTGTCACAAAAGATGCATGTTTTTATCCGGGAGCACGATGAATGGCCGCCCGAGGATTTTGACGATTACATCACCCTGGATGATAAATTTTATTTCAGATTTCCTGATCAGCAATCGGGCCCAGAGGAAGATCCCGAAGGGGAACTTTCCCCCCAGAATACCCTCCGAGAGAATGGTTTGCCGGATGATGCGCCGGAATTAATCGAACAGATGTTAAAAAAACTTGCCGAAATGGACCTGTCGGTTCTCCACGGCCTGTTCCTTGAGACCTTAAATATTCTGCCCGCCGAAGCAGAGGAGGAGCAGTTCCGGCAAAAAAACATCAGACTTGCGGAAAAAGGTTTTTTACCGGCTCACGAGGCCATTGGAATTTACCAGCCCATCGCCGGGAAAAACTTAAGACCCAGACCTGCAGTCGCCACCAGTGAAACCCAGGTACTTGATCCGGATATTCCCATGCCGCCTATGTTTTTCACCCAGTTTTTAAAAGGCGACAACCTGTTTGTAAAAGCCTTGGAACAAATCATTGCGCAAGGGGGGATCCCGGATCTTGACAGCGAACTTGCCGCCCTGATCAACAAAGTCATCAGTGCCGACCGGATCAAAATCAGGAATCGGGAATCCATTGAAAAGCCCCTTGAAAAAACCATGTCGACCTTAAGTTTAGGTCTTGAGGTGCTTATGGACGGCTCCAAGGCCCGCGTGGAAACCGCCGTGGATTTGATCAAAAAATATTTTCTTGAAGATATTTTCAGAACCGGAAGCCGGGAAGGTGCAAGGCTTCAGGCCACGGCACGCAAATGGTATGAGACAAGCTTTATCGGAACCAAAAACCTGCCCTTAAGTTTTCTGGGGGAATCGTACCTGGGCATTATTGGAGGGCTTATGGTTCAGCGGCCCATGTTTTTTGCCGACTATGCCGACAAGGTCTTGTACCGGAACTTTGCCGGCCTTTCCGATATCAGGTCCACCCGGCGGCAACTGGATGAAATCATTAGTTTGGATGATTTTCTCAACCGCCTGGATGTGGACATTGCCACCTTCACCTTTGGGGTACTCACATACAAAAGCATGATCCTGACTCTGTGGGTCCGTGACCGTTTGGGGCTGAACAGGTCAAAAGCATTGAGTCTTGCGCCCATTGAAATTTCTGAATTTAAAGATTTCTTTTCCCAGCTTTTCAATCCGGATGGGACCATCGGCGATACCCAGGCAAAGGATCTGGGATTATGGGCAGCTCAGGCATCCGGCATGCATGAAGCAGATCTGCCCACAGCGCTCCAGGGCATTTTGTACAGACTTTTGCAGGAACTGGAGTCGGAATACGGCCATGTCCGGACACAGGACCTGGATCCCCGGTTTATGCCTATGTTCCTTCTGACAGGACAGGATTAAAGATTTTATTCCCCGGGTTCAAAAATATAACCTACGGATCTGCGGCTTTTAAAATAGACCGGGGACTTGGGCTTGGATTCAAAATATTTTCTGAATCTGACAATAAAATTGTCCACGGTCCGGGTGGAGGTGTCCCTGGCATATCCCCATCCGGCTTTTAGAAGCATTTTCCGGGACAGGGGTTTTCCCTGGTGGGCAATAAAAATCCGCAGCAAGGTGATCTCCTGCTCGGTCAGGACCACTTCACCGGCTGCACACTGGGCCGTTGATGTTACAAAATCAATGTGGTTTGTCCCAAAGGAATAGGCGGTGCCTTCAAATAGAGGACAGCCTGATTTTCTTCCCTCTTTTCCGGGCGGTTCATACCATTCCTTGCGTTTGACAAGACGCTCCACACGCAAAAGAAATTCTTCAAGATCAAAGGGCTTAGACAGGTAATCATCCACCCCGTATTTCAACCCCCGAACCTTATCCCGGGTGTCCCCCCGGGCCGATAAAATGAGCACAGGGATTTTTTCATCCTCCCGGCGGATGGTCTGGAGAATGGAAAACCCGTCAACCATGGGCAGCATAATGTCCAGAACAATAAGATCAGGGTCCCAGGCACGCCATTTTTCAAGGCCTTCAATCCCGTCTACAGCCACTTTGGCCGCATATCCCTGGAGGGTGAGGTTCAGCTTAATCCCCTCGGCAATATGGGATTCATCCTCTATGATCAAAACACGTTTTTTTTCAACCGTTTCCATAACTCTTTATCTCTGACGCTGGCAATGCTTGCCCGGGGGATGGTAATGGTAAATTTTGCGCCTTTTCCCGTACCTTCACTGGAAACAGAGGCCCGCCAACCATGAATTGCAGCAATACTTGATACAAGATACAATCCGAGACCCGACCCTGTATTGGTCTGGTTATTGTTCCTGTCGCCCTGGTAAAATTTTCGGAAAATTTTTTTTGCATCCTCTTTATCCACACCTATACCATTATCAATAAAATCTATGGTCACTTTCTGCAAGTAACTTTTAAACAAAATGGTCAGACAGGGTGTAGGGCTTTCATTGTATCGGATGGCATTTGAAAAAATATTGGTCAATAGAATATCCAATAAAAAGGCGTTTACCGGGTATTCAAATCTGCCCCCTGACGGATTTTTAATCCTTACATCAAGACCCCTGAAGAGGGAAGCATTTTTCCGGCAAAACGTCTTTAAAAACACCACAAGGTTTTCCCGAGTCACTTTTGATCCAAAATTCTGGCTCTCTATGCGTGCCAGGTTAAGGATCCTGTCTATGTTTTCCGTAAGCCGGTCAATATCCTTGAGCATATCCGCACTGTATTTTTTTACATCCTCGGGATCCATGGGGTGGCGGATAAAGGTTTCAAGATAAAGTCGGAGAGAAGTGACAGGCGTTTTCAGTTCATGGGTGAAATTATAGATAAAATTGTGCTGGAGCCGGAACAGGTTCACGGTTTTCTGATAATATATAAACGCTAAAAAAATGCCGGCCAGAACCACGAAAATCAAAAGGCTTAAAACAAGTATTGTCATCCCTGTTTTGGAGGGAAAAATGGCCTGGGGCTCAATGTTGAACTTGAGCATCACAATTTCGAGGGCAGAACGGATCTCCATGTAAAGGCTAACCGTCAGGACCAGAAATGTGGCAAGGGCAAAAATGGAACAGGCAAAAATAAATACCGGGTGAAGATACCACCGGGAAGGGTTCAGAATCTGCATGGATCACTCTTCATTCAGTATGGGACGCGCCTTTTGTGCAGGACAAAAATAACATATTATTTCCCTAATTGAAAAAATGTCAAGATATCATTTGTTTTGCAAATATGCCCACTGCTAAACGCCGACATATGCTGTTTATTGCGCCCTGTCAAACACTAATTGATATTTACGGTATCATCGGGAACAATCAACGCTTTAGTAACGGCTGAAAGGCTTGCGCTATTTAAAATTTTCAACTCTTTATTGTACCGTGTGCACAAATGCTTGACCTTTAAACAGGCATTATGACTGTTGCAGCTTACGGGGCATACAACAACATCACATCGTCTGACTTTAGCAGCAAGATCCTCATTGCTGTTTCTAAGATAACCGTCATGATAGTCAAATTCTCCCCCGGCCTTTTCAACAATCTGCCGGTAGTAGGATTTCATTTTCGTAATTCCACCTATCATAAAGATCCGTCTGGCGCACAGGCGGTTCCTTGGACAATCCTCGCCGGGGCAGTCTCCTGTTACGGGACAATTTCCAGATTTCCGGCAGGTGTGTAAATTATCCGTCCCGGGGGCAAAGACCGAAGAGAGCTGTGCAAACTCTTTCTTGAGCATTGAGTTTTCATTTCTGGTACTGAATAATTGAATCTCAAGTTGTTTTTTCTCCCGTTCCGCCCGAAGCGTCTCATCCCTTTGGCTGATCAATTCCTGTTCAAGACGTTCAACATCCCGATTCAATTCAGGGCCTGAGGGCTCATGCAAAACGATTTGGGGTTCAAGTGCCTCAAGTTTCTTTTTCAGCCAAACGTTTTCCCTTGCAAGAAAACTCTTTTCTTCACTTGCCTGCTTCAACTGACTCACCAGGTCCCGAATTTTTTTGCCTTTTTCATAACTTTTATTCTTTTCTCGATCCAGGATCTGGTCAACAGTTTCCAGCTTGCGCCGGATACTAAAAATTTCAGTCATATTGGCATGGGAAATCATATGAACTTCACCATGGATATCCTGAAGCAACTTAACATTCGTATCCCTATGGGAAACAATGGCATACATCACCGGCCCGATGATACCCCGGGCCGAATAGTCATACCATAAGGCTCTTACGCCCTTTTCATCTTTTTTTTTGTAAAGGGCTGCAATCTGCTTCATATATTTTCCGGCCTGATGCCGGATATAGTTGTTTGTCTTGACGGACACCGCATTTTCATCTCCCATGGATCCCATAAGATAAGAGTGGTATTCATAGGGCTTGAGACCGCTGACATCCCATCCACATTTCTTAAGAATATCTTTATGCTTGTCCACAGACAACATGCCTCCAATCACGGGACATTTAAAATTGCGTTCAATTTCCCAGATATTTAAAAAACACTTCCCTCTATCCATCAAACAAATCTCCGATAAAAATTATAAGTTAGATATGACTTATTTATAATAGTTTATAAAACAAAATCTGAGATGTCAATTGTTTTTGGCTCATGTTGCTTTTCAGGGTCGTATAATGGTAGAGGGTAAATTTTTTCACTCAATTCACAATAGAACCCCAACGGATGCAGGTAAACATAAAGACGCTGATTGATGATAGACAATGTTATGAAACTGTTCGGGAATTGCGCTGGCCTGAAGGATGCCAATGTCCCTTTTGTGATTCCAAACGAGGATTCAATGAAAAAAAACCTGCCAAACAGCGCTATGAATGTAAAGATTGTGGCAAACGCTTCGATGATCTGACGGGCACCATTTTTGCCGGACATCATCAACCACTCAAAGTATGGATATTGTGCCTCTATTTTATGGGACTGAACTTGTCGAACAGGCAGATTGCCCAAGAACTGTACCTGGACCGCACCGATGTGCAAAAGATGACCACCCAACTTCGTGAAAGCGTGGTAAAAAAAACCACCAGTAACCCTCGAAGACGAAGTTGAGTGCGATGAGGTCTACATTGTGTCAGGACATAAAGCAGTAGCCCAAAAAGGACGGGAAGGTCGTCGGAATCGTTTAAGGGGTGGTCGGGGTACATTGGAAACAAAATCAACAAGAATTTCTGTTGCGATTTAGAGATGGACGTTTGAGATAAAATACGCTTTATTGTCTTCATAGAGTTCTCCTTCTGTTGATATGAAAATTTTACTTGGAAATAAAACTTTCTCAACTTTGGAGAACTCTTGTCCACCTTTTTTTACATGTTTTTACAAAACTACGCTAAAAACTGTCCGAACCATTGTATGAATGAATGAGAAAAAATTAAGTACTAACCCGAATATTTACGTTCAGGTCGCTCCCGGCAAAGCGGGAGCGGGACTGATTCCATATCCCTGATGTGTGAGTCAACTTTCTTGATTTGTGCATTTCGACCTTTTAACGGCCTTTTCAATCTCCACCGCCAGAAATACTACAGTTGAAAGCAGAATCGTTACGGCAAGTTCCCCGGCGGTGAGCGGTTCGGTCTTGAAAATCGGGTTCAAGAACGGCACATAGATCGTGGCCATCTGAAGAGCGAAGGTCAGCAAGACAGCCCCGAGAAGCGGTTTGTTGGACCTCTGCTTGAAGAAAGATTCCTGTTCGGATCGAATGGCCAGCACGTGTCCCATCTGACTCAGGCAGAGGACGGTGAAGACCATGGTTTGCCAATGGGTCTGGCTGTTTTCGATGAACAAAATCTGGGTCAGTATGGAAACGGCGCCCATGAGCAGTCCGACCCAGATGATATGTGTGCCGAGACCGTTTGCGAAAATGCTTTCCTTCGGGTGCCTGGGAGGGCGGCTCATGATGTTTTTCTCCCCCGGCTCGGCGGCCAGGGCCAAACCGGGGATGCCGTCAGTGACCAGGTTGATCCACAGGATATGGATGGGTAAAAGGGGAATGGGCAGACCGAGGAAGGGCGCCAGGAAAATGGTGACGATTTCGCCCGAATTGCTGGTCATAGTGTATTTGATGAACTTGCGAATGTTGTCGAAGATGCGCCGGCCTTCCCTGACGGCCTTGACGATGGTGGCAAAATTGTCGTCCAGCAGGATCATATGGGAGGCTTCCTTGGACACATCTGTGCCGGTAATGCCCATCGCCACCCCGATATCGGCCCGTTTCAAAGCAGGAGCATCGTTGACCCCATCCCCAGTCATCGCCACAAAATTCCCTTTGTCCTGCAGCGCCTTGACGATCTTGAGCTTCTGCTCGGGGGCGACCCGGGCGTAGACTCGTATCTTTTCAACCTTGTCTTCGAATTCCTCCAGCGAAAGCTCCGCAAGTTCCCGTCCGGTCATGATGGCCTTGCCATCCCCGTGGATGATCCCGACTCGTCTGGCAATCACCTCGGCTGTCAGCGGGTGGTCCCCGGTGATCATCACCGGCCGGATGCCTGCGGACCGACACATGGCGACCGACTCCGCTGCCTCAGGTCGGGGCGGGTCCATCATGCCAACGATCCCGATCAAGGCCAAACCTGATTCCGCTTGTTTCGAAGTCAGCGGATCGGGAAGCGCCTCCCAGACCCGCATGCCGAACCCAAGTGTTCTCAGACCGTCGCCGGCAATCTGTTCGGCAGTCTGCAGTACTTTCGAGCGGTCGATTTCTTCCAGACCTTGATGGACAAGGACCTTTTCGGAACGCTCCACTATTTCCTCAGCCGCCCCCTTGGTGAAAGAAATGATCCGGCCGTTTTCCCAGGAATGAAAAGTGGTCATGAGTTTTCTGTCCGAGTCAAAGGGGATCTCAGCCAGTCTCGGGTATTTTTTATCAAGTCCCTCCCGAAGGTAGCCTTTCCCCCGGGCCAGCTCGAACAGGGCCGTTTCGGTCGGATCGCCGATAAGGGCACCAGAGGCATCCGCACGAGAATCATTGGAAAGAGCCAGGGCCGTCATCAGAAGACCGAGGGGCTTCCTGCCGGAGAGAATTGCCCCTGTGCCATCCAGACCTGCCGTGGGTAGTTCTTCTGCGCGGAATAGACGACCGTCCGTATAAACTTCTTCTACCGTCATCCGGTTTAAAGTCAGGGTCCCGGTCTTATCGGAGCAGATGTAGGTAACTGATCCCAGCGTCTCCACCGCCGGCAGTTTTCGAATCAATGCGTGCTGCTTGACCAGCTTCTTGGCCCCCAGAGCCAGTGAGATGGTAATGACGGCAGGCAGGGCTTCCGGAATGGCCGCCACCGCCAGCGAGATGGCCGTGAGCAGCATCAACAGCGGAGGCTCTCCCCGGAGGAGACCGGCCACAAAAACGATGGCACAAATGGCCAGGACAGCGTAAGCAAGCTTCTGCCCGAAAGAGGCCATCCGCTTCTGAAGCGGCGTCCGTCCTTCGTGTTGGTCTTGGAGCAAGGCAGCGATCCGTCCGAGTTCCGTCCTCATCCCGGTGGCCGCTACCAGCCCCAGCCCTCGGCCGTAGGTAATCAGGGTGCCTTTATAGGCCATGTTCTTCCGGTCGCCTATGGACAGGTCTGTTTCCCCGAGCGCCGCGGTATCTTTTTCCACCGGCGCGGACTCACCAGTCAAAGCCGCTTCATCGATTCGAAGCTGGACCGATTCAATCAGCCGGATATCGGCCGGCACCACGTTGCCGGCATCCAGGATCACCAGGTCTCCGGGCACAAGTCGTTCCGCAATAATCGATTCAGGGCGCCCGTCCCGAATGACGGTCGCCGAAGGTGCTGCCAGCTTTTTCAGAGCGGCCATGGCTTTCTCGGCACGGTATTCCTGAACGAACCCAAGCACGGCATTCAGCAGCACAATCACGACGATGGCGATGGTATCCACAGGGTCGCCGATCACGCCGGCCACGACGGCGGCGGCGATCAGCACCAGGATCATAAAATCCTTGAACTGATCAAAAAACATCATCCACAAGGATTTGTGTTTCTTCTCGATCAGTTCGTTGGGACCATAGTGCTCGAATCGTCGACGGGCCTCTTCGGAAACAAGGCCCATATCGGATGATTGCAGTTTCTCTAAGACCTCGGTTGGATCAATCTGATGCCAGTTGACCGGTTTGTCTACTTTTACACTCATGGTTTCTCCTGCCTCATTCTATGAACGGCCAATGGCTCTTCGGCCAATCTTCAATCCGACTCAAAATCACGGGAGTTCGACCTGTGCCGGTGTCAAAGCAATTTTTTGCAAACGTTTTGCGCATTTCGTTTCCAGCCGATTTTCTCGAAGAACGCTTCCCGCCACCCCAGGACCTAGGTTAGGACAAGCAGCAGACCGCCGGTACACGCCGTGATCGATCGCCGGTTCGGCAGAATGACAAACGGGCTATCCGCAGCAACAAAAACCGGCGGACTGATCGATGCATGACTTACAGCAGACGATTCCTATTCGATAGGGAACCATTCAATCATACCCTGCAGAACGGCGATCCCTCCCAGCAGGAGAAGGGCGAAATAGAGTACCGTCAAAACAAGTATCATGTATCCAAGGAGGACGAACCGGCCGTCCCGCTGGAGCACGCCGATAGCCAGGAAGAGAATTGCCAACCCCGGCAGCGTATTGGAAAACGGGATCAACCCTAAGGGAGCCATAAGAAGCAGCGCGCCTTTGATCAGCATCAGCCCGTTGACCCGCGCCATTCCCATCCCGTGCGTTAGAACGGGAATCGAAGGTCGACTTATTCGTCCCAATCGGTGAATCCAAACGGCACCCTTCTCCAACGCCACCCGCAGCCTGTCGGCTGGAAATTTCTTGCGTAAAAGTCGATCCGGCAGCCAAGGGGGCCGATGGGTTATGATCCCGACACCAACCAGTCCGATGACCAGTCCGAACACGGTGCTGACCCCCGGTATGGATACAGGGACCATAAAAGGCAGCGTAAGGAATATGCAGAAAACCATCATTCCCTCGCGGCCGATGCCATTGAATATCTCCCGCAAAGTCACCACGTCCCCCGAAAGGATTTTGCTCACATACTCGACACTCTCAGCCGGTGTCATTTCTGTCGTGTTGCGCTGTGTATCCATGTAACTCCTTTCTAAGGAACAGGAACCTGGCCGGCGGAAAGTCTCAGCTTGCCGATTGCAGTGCTGCAATCCGCGATTCAAGGGGCGGGTGACTGCTGAACAGCGCCATCATGCCGCCGCCTGCAATCCCGCCGGCAGTCATTTCCTTCGGCAATTGGCCGGCTTGAAGATTACCCAGAGCTCACAGGGCGTCGATCATCGGACGTCGGTCGCCCATCAGCGCGGCAGCACCTGCGTCGGCCCGGTATTCACTCTTACGCGAAAAGTACAAAACCACGATGCCGGCCAGGACGCCGAACAGGATTTCAAAGACGATGCTGCCGATCCAATAGCCGATGCCCGGGCCGCTCGATAACCTGTGCGCCGGTGCTCCATTTCGCCATGGTTTTGGACATCATCAGCGAAATAAAGGACCCGCCGAAGCCGATCAGGGCGGCAAATGCCGGCAACATGCCCATGTTCAATCCATTGCTGGTCAAAAAGCGGTCGATACCCAGAATACGGGCACTGATCGACAGCACCAGCATCACCGCAATGTTGGTCAACAAAAAAAGAACCGCTCGTTTCATCTAAGTCCTCCTGCTCATCATCGTTATGGATCAATCATTCATTACCGGGTCAGGCGCTTCTTTATCCTCTTTCGGGCCGACTTCTATAAGCAACTTGTCGATGCGGTTGCCGTCCATATCGACGACCTCGAAGCGTGCGTTCCCATGTATAAAGCTTGCGCCGGCTTTGGGTATTCGTCCCAGATGGTCCAGCACGAAACCCGCCAGCATCTCCACGTTTTCTCCCATATCGATGCCGGTTATGGCTTCGACTTCGTCGGTGGGAACCGTCCCGTCCGCCAGCCACGACCCGTCGTCTCTTTGGACGATTTGAGGACCGTTCTCTTCCCCTCTTTCCGGAAGATCTCCGGCGATGGCCTCGATCACGTCGGTGAGCGTCACCAAGCCTTCCGTTGTTCCATACTCATTCACCACGACAGCCAGGTGAACTTTTTCTTTCTTGAATCGATTCAGAAGGTTGAGGACTGTTGTGCGGTCCGGGACGTACAACATCGGAGTGATCAACTCGGATAGAGCGACCTCTTCACAACTGAGTGCTTCGGGAAGAAGGTTCTTGGTATGGATGAAACCGACGGAATGATCCACCGTTCCATCGCAAACCAACAGGCGCGAAAAACGATGGGACCGCACCATCTCGATAATCGTGTTCCGATCGGATTTCACGTCCACCCAAACGATCCGGGTGCGCGGTGTCATGATTAGCCGTACGGAACGATCCGCCAAGCGGAGAACGCCTTCTATCATTTCCTGTTCCTGGGGGACAAAAACGCCCGCCTGCGTCCCCTCGGCGATCAGCGACTTGACCTCGTCCTCGGTGACGGTTGTCTCACGGGTACCGGTCAGACCCAAAAGGCGCAAGACCCTCTCGGTTGAGACATGCAGTACCCATACGGCCGGAGCCGCAACCAAGGAAAGTCCGCGCATCGGTCCGGCCACCAGGGAGGCGACCCGTTCGGGTTGAGTCAACGCGATCCGCTTCGGCACGAGTTCCCCGATGATCAACGACAGATACGTTATGCCGACAACCGTGATGCCGATGCCGACAGAACTGCCGTAGGGTGAAATCAACGGAAATGTATTGAGCCAGGTTCCGAGTCGTTGGCCCAAAGTCGCACCGCTGAATGCCCCTGCAATGATGCCGACCAGCGTAATGCCGATCTGAACCGTCGACAAAAACCGGCTTGGATCGTCAATGAGGCGAAGAGCGGCGCGTGCACCGCGGCTGCCCTGATTGGCCAGATGCTCGAGGCGGCTTTTTCGCGATGAAACGACGGCAAGCTCGGACATGGCGAGCAATCCGTTGGTCACGGTAAGGAACAAGACAATGAGGAGTTCAAAATACAGCATGACGGCATCTTCTAAAGGATGTTCGGGAAGAGGCAATGCCGGGTCCGGGGGTTCGGATTTCGTTCAGAAAGGGCCGCACGCGTGCGGGCCGCTCTGCAGGCAAGAAATCAACCCATGGCCGGTCCGTGCCATGCTCAGCATTGGCATATCTTATGATACGGGTATTTTGGCAGCCCGGATGCAACCAGCCTGTTAAACAAGGCTGTTCGAAAAATGGACCTGCCTGCGCCGAGGCTTCGGCAGGCAGGGAATGGGAGAATTCGGAAGGAATAATTGCGGTAAGCGAGTGCAACCCCCACGGTTTCAACCGCGCGGCAGATTCTCGCTTTCGAATAGAAGAATCGTCATCGGTATCCAAATAACGTGTAACCCTCCGATAAATCAGGGGAAACATGGAGCATAGCATCTCCTGCTTCCCCTGGTTCTATTGTTAACCACGAACCTTGCAAGGTTCGTGGATTTTATTTTGGCTCCCGGCGCTCTATCAAACAGATTGC
>NZ_DDYV01000202.1:0-5714 GCF_002348205.1 Desulfobacter sp. UBA2225
TTCGAATCTCGTTGCCCGCTCCAAATTAATTTGGTGTTGGACGGCAGATTTGTTCTACTTGTTTAGGGGAAAGATATGATCTGAGCCTGATATTTGGTGAGGATTTTTTGAGAGTTTTAGTATCGGGAACGGGCATATGCCCGTTTTTGTATTTGTGGAAAAAGGACGATTGCTTCAGGAGATGGCATTTATAAACATCAAAGAAGAACCCGGTGCTGTTGAACAGCGGATTCAGACTGTAGCAGAACCCCTGATAGATTCTTTGGGGTTGGAACTGGTACACATTGAATGTGTTGTCCATAATCGGCAGAAATTTGTCAGAATTTATATTGACAAGCCCAAAGGGGTTGCTCTCGATGACTGTGTGGCAGTCAGTCGGGAACTTGGGGATCTGATTGATATCCATATTGAGGATATTGGTCCTTACCGCCTGGAAGTATCATCCCCAGGCCCAAACCGCCNNATTGAAGACAAAGGCGGATTTTATCAGATTCCAGGGGGAACGCATTAAAATTGAAACCCATGAAGTCATAGATGGAAGAAAAAAGTTCACCGGGATTCTTGAGAAGACAAATGAAGATTCTGTGACGATTGCCGTTGACGGCATGTCCTTTGATATTTCCGGAACCAATATCATGAGAGCAATTCTTGCAGGTCAGTAAAATGGAGAGCGTTTAAGATGTTGATTACAGACATAAAAAGGGTGATCGATCAGGTAAGCCGAGAAAAGGGTATTGATGCTGAAATCCTCATTACTACCTTGAAAGAGGCCATTGTCTCTGCCGCCAGAAAAAAGATCGGCCCAAGGGCGGATATCGAAGTCCATTATGATGAAAAAACCGGAGATGTTGAAGTTTTCCATTTTAAAGAGGTTGTTGAGGAGGTTGAATATCCAGACAGTGAGCTGACCCTGGAGGAAGGGCTTGAATTTGATCCCGAATGTGAAATCGGTGACTCGCTGGGGATTCGAATGGATACCGAGGATTTCGGCCGCATTGCGGCCCAGTCGGCCAAGCAGGTGATCATACAGAAAATGCGCGAAGCAGAGCGCAATGCCGTATATGAGAATTTTATCCATAAAAAAGGTAAAATAATCAACGGTATTGTCCAACGCTTTGACCGGGGTGGCATTATTGTCAATTTGGGCC
This sequence comes from Desulfobacter sp. UBA2225, assembly GCF_002348205.1. Classification (NCBI taxonomy): domain Bacteria; kingdom Pseudomonadati; phylum Thermodesulfobacteriota; class Desulfobacteria; order Desulfobacterales; family Desulfobacteraceae; genus Desulfobacter; species Desulfobacter sp. UBA2225. The sequence goes on from NZ_DDYV01000202.1 coordinate 1,149, forward strand.
AGGCCGAGGCGGTACTGCGGCCAAGGGAGCAAATGCCTAAGGAAAGTTATAAGCGAGGGGATCGGATCCGTGCTTATGTCCTTGATGTGCTGGAAGAATCCAAAGGTGCCCAGATTGTTTTATCCCGGACCCATCCGGAATTTTTGGTTGAATTGTTTAAAACCGAGGTGCCGGAAGTGGCGGAAGGCATTGTTTCCATCCGGGCTGCAGCACGCGTGCCCGGCGTAAGGGCGAAAATTGCTGTCTCCTCCATTGACTCCGATGTGGACCCCGTAGGGGCCTGCGTGGGTGTTAAGGGCAACCGGGTTCAGAATATTGTCCAGGAGTTGCGGGGCGAGAAAATCGATATTGTTCAGTGGAGTCCGGACGTTGCAAGATTTGTCTGCAATGCATTATCCCCGGCTGAAATCGCAAGGGTTATCATTGATGAAGACAATCAGTCCATGGAGGTGATTGTCAACGATGAATATCTCTCCATTGCTATAGGTAAGGGCGGTCAGAATGTATCCCTTGCCTGTGAGATTACCGGCTGGCATCTTGAAGTCACCAGTGAAGAGGAGTACAGTCGGGGGGTCAAGGAGGGATACGACAGTTTGATGAAACTGTCCACAGTGGGCCTGCCGGCAGCAGAGTTACTGTTCAAGGCTGGTTATTCTTCGTTTCTGGATATTATGGATGCTGTGCCCGAGGATATAGCGGCCTTTTTAAATATTTCCGTGGAAGATGCCCAGGCAATGATAGAAGAAGCCGGGCGTCTGATGCAAGATGAGCGGGGAAGGGCCCGGGAGGAACTGCTGAAACGAGCCTCTTTTAAGGCGCCCGACACTAATTTGGATGACAATGCCGGTGAGGGAGAAACGTTTGATGATGCAGACGATGGGCGTGTTGAAGAACCAGGTGAATAAGGATTGTTGCATCGGTAACACGGGGAACGAATTTCAAAAGAATCAACTATAGAGGATTACTGGGGGCAACGAATGGCCAAGGTCAGGGTATACGAGTTAGCTAAAGATCTGAACATGACAAATAAGCAGCTTCTTGAAAAGCTTAAAGAGCTGAAAATAGATGCTAAAAGCCATATGAGTGCTCTGGGTAGCAGTGACGTCGCGGCTGTCAAACAGAATTTGTTGGGTAAAAAGAAGCACTCCAATGAGGTTGATGTCCGTCCCCCGGTGATCCGCAGGCGCAGGACAAAGCGTCTATCCCAGACCGATGAACTGGATAAGGATGAGGATATGGACGATTCATTCGAGTCCGAGGCGTCGACTGTACAGGATTTTCAAGATCAGGAAGAAGCTCGGGATTTGGAAGGTGCTGCTGTTACGGATGAGCAGTCCCACGAGTTGGTAACCCGCGGCGGAGAGACTGCCCCGGAATCCAAAAAAAAGAGGGATCTAAGACGGCCTGCCAGAAAGCTTATGTCCAGAACCAGCGAACCCGCCAAAATTATTAAGCCTGCCAAGGTTGAACAGTCGGCGGAGGCGGAGCATGAAGATGTGGCTGTGGATGTTGAAGGAAAAATTGAAAAGGCCTCCGTAGAAGATGAGAATGTTTTAAAACAGCCGGAAAATGAGAACGCAGAAACACCTGTGGTCCCCCCTGAACCCGAAGGCAAAAATAAAGACGATTCGTCTGGTTCATCAGATTCCATTGGGGATAAATCAGTACCGGAACCGGTGAGTGGTGACCAGAAAAAGGCCATCATGGAACAGAAAGAGAATACTGCGCAGCAAGGTGGGGACGAATCTATGGAAGAAGACAGCAATCATGCCAAACGCAAAAAAAAGAAGAAGAAAACCGCCCCTGCCAAGATCGTCAGGGTCGCGGATCCCATGGTTTTGGAAAATATAAAACGAATCAAAGCCGGAGAGAGTCATTCAGGCATTGGAAACGATAATGACCGGCCTGTCCGCAAACAGCCGATGCCGGAAATTATACCTTCAGATGACCCGGGTCCGGATCTTGTTATACCGCCTGCCGTTCCTAATGAGCGTAAGCGGGTATGGAATCGTGATGAGGATCACTCCTCTGACGGACCCGGTTCCAGGAAAAAGCGGCGTAAGAAAAAAGCTGTGGTGGAGGGAGATGATCTTTACCAGGGCAGGGGAGGTCGGAAGAAAAAGGGTAGAAAAGATCCCAAGGGTAAAAAAGGTGCTTTTCAGAAAACCCAGATTACGACGCCTAAAGCAATTAAACGCCGCGTAAAAATAGATGAGGCCATTGAGCTTGCAGAGCTTGCCAAGCGCATGGGCATCAAAGCCAACGAAATGATTGTTAAACTCATGGGTCTGGGCGTTATGGCCACGGTGAACCAGACCATTGATTTTGATACCGCTTCCCTTGTGGCAGCTGAATTTGACTTTGAGGTGGAAAAGGCAAATTTTGAGGAAGAGACGCTCCTTAATGTTGCGCCTGAGGCAGAGGACGAAGAAAAATTGGAATGGTGTCCGCCTGTGGTTACCATTATGGGGCATGTTGACCATGGTAAAACGTCATTGCTGGATGTGATTCGCAAATCCAAGATCACCAGTGGTGAGGCCGGCGGCATTACCCAGCACATTGGTGCGTATAATGTAGAAACCCCCAACGGCGGACGAATCACCTTTCTTGATACCCCGGGCCATGCCGCATTTACCGCCATGCGTTCCAGAGGTGCCCAGGTCACCGATATTGTTATTCTGGTGGTGGCAGCCGATGATGGTGTCATGCCTCAGACCGTTGAGGCCATCAACCATGCCAAGGCTGCAGGCGTGCCTGTGGTGGTGGCCGTGAACAAAATGGACAAGGAGGGTGCTGACCCGGATCGCATTATGCGTGAACTGTCCGAATACGATCTGCTGTCCGAGGAGTGGGGTGGCAATGTTATTTTTGTCAAGGTTTCCGCGAAAACCGGTAAGGGCATTGATGCGTTGCTGGAAATGGTGCTGCTTCAGGCTGAAGTCCTGGAACTGCGGGCCAACCCGGATCGGAAGGCCACGGGCTACGTGGTGGAATCCCGTTTGGATACCGGTCGTGGCGCTGTGGCCACCGTGCTGATAAAACAAGGCACCTTAAGGGACGGCGATTCCGTTGTGTGCGGTCTTCATTCCGGCCATATCCGGGCCATGATTGATGATTCCGGAAAGCGCGTGGAATCGGCAGGGCCTTCCACACCTGTGGAGATTGTTGGTCTGGCCGGCGTGCCTGATGCCGGAGACGAGTTTGTAGCTGTGGCGTCAGACAAGGATGCCAAGCAGATTGCGGCCCACCGTATGCAGAAACAGCGGGCCAAGGAACTGGCTAAGAAGAGCCGGGCTAATTTACAAAAAATGTTTGAAAATCTTGGCACAGCCGAGATCAAAGAGCTTAAACTCATTGTCAAGGCTGATGTTCAGGGCTCTATTGAAGCGCTTAATGATTCCCTCAAAGATCTGGCCAAGGAAGAGGTGGATGTTAAAATCGTTCATTCCGGCGTGGGCACCATCAATGAGTCTGATGTCTCCCTGGCTGCTGTTTCCGATGCCATTATCATCGGGTTCAATGTCCGACCCACACCCCAGATCCGCAAGCTGGTCAAGGATGAGAATGTGGATATGCGTTTCTATGACATCATTTATGATGTGATTAATGACATCAAAGCCGCCCTTGACGGCATGATGCCCTCCACCTTTCAGGAAAATATCATTGGCCGGGCCGAGGTCCGCGAAACTTTTGTGGTTCCTAAAATCGGAACCATTGCCGGGTGCGGTATTACGGAAGGCAAGGTGGTGCGCGGCAAAAAGGTGCGTCTGCTGCGTGACGGTATTATAAAATGTGATACGGGGCTCTCTTCCCTGCGCAGGTTCAAGGATGATGTCAAGGAAGTTGAACAGGGATATGAATGTGGTATCGGTCTTGAAAAGTATAATGATATCAAGGTTGGTGATACCATTGAGTGTTATGAAGTTGAAGAAGTTAAATACCAGGGATAGCAGGATCGGTCTATGAAACCCTATACACGTGCCGAGCGGGTCTCTATACAGATTCAGCAGGCTATAACAGAGCTTTTGTCCAAGAAGATGCAGGATCCCAGAATGGAGATGGCAACGATATCCGGCGTGAAAATGTCGCCGGACCTCAGTTTGGCCTATGTCTATGTTACGGTGTTCGGGGATAAAAAAAGAATTCGTGAAGCCCTCAAAGGATTCCAGAAATCAAAGGGGTTTATTAAGAAAAGAATCGCCCCGAAACTGGGCCTGCGGTTGATGCCGGATCTGCGCTTTATCCATGATGACTCGTTTGATAACGCTGCCCGTCTGGATGCCTTGATTGATGCGGCCCCCAAGGGAGAGAACCGGGGAGAGGACGATATGTCCGGTGCTTTGGAAGGGTCTTGCGACCACGCTGATGAATGAAAAGCGGAATTCTTGTTGTTAATAAACCCAAAGGCATCTCCTCGGCCGGGGTGGTCAACCGGCTCAAGCGTCTGCTCAAGGTAAAAAAAATCGGGCATACAGGAACCCTGGATCCCTTTGCCACAGGGGTCTTGCCCATTGCCGTGGGTAAGGCTACCCGGATTTCAAAATATTTTCTAAAAGGTGTAAAAGG
>NZ_DDYV01000298.1:0-11206 GCF_002348205.1 Desulfobacter sp. UBA2225
TTATCTGTACAAGACCAATCAGGGTACCGATCATGCCAAAGGCCGGCGCATAGGCCGCCATGCTGCGGAATACATCTGAACCGGTTTCCAAATTTTTCTTGGTCAAATCCATTTTCTTCTGCATAATATCCCCGATATCGTCAGTCTTGACACCATCCACCGTCATCTGCAGGGCCTGGGCCAGGTAGGGGTCGGATGTGCCCTGGATATCCCCCTCAATGGAGAGCAGGCCGCCCTTTCTTGCTTTATTGGATATCTCCGTCAGGTTGGCAATGATATCTTCGGGCTTTTCAATCTTGAACATGAACACCTTGATGGAGACTTTAAACATGCCAAGCACATCACCTAATGGGTATGCGATCATGGTAGAGGAAACGGTACCTCCACAAACAATGACGATGGAGGGGGCGTCAATGAACATCGTGATCGGTCCGCCCAGAAGAATGCAGCCGATAATAAAACCAATCCCGGAAAGAATGCCGATGAGCGAAGAAAGATCCATATATGTCAGGCCTTTATATAAACAGTTTCGTCCACGGGGTATTCCCTGTGGTATTGTATCACTTTGTCAATGACGGCTTGGGTCAGAACCGTTCCTGCCGAAAGCAGTTTTGTGCCGGTTTTGGTAAACAGTGTTGCACCCAGCACCATCCCCGGAACCAGTTGTTCAACCCCTACCCCGCGAACGCCTAACGTTTCGCCGCTTAAGTGAAATAAAGCATATTTTTCAAGCCACCNNTGGGATCAAGCCGGCTGCCGATCAATGGCTCAAGGCCGGCCAGGAGTTCCCCGATGCCCGCACTGGTATTATTCTCTCTTAGGGTCTCCAGCGCATCAGCCCCGGCAAGAATTCTTGATTCCAGTGGGATATGTTTACGTTTAAGCCCGTCAGGGTATCCCGTTCCATCCGAATTCTCGTTCATAAACCGGATAATAGCAGCCACCCCTTCAAAGCCCTGGCAATTGCCGAGCAGTTCAGCACCCTTCACAGAGAATTGAACCATCAGGGTTTGATCATATGCTGTGGAATGGATATCTGAATGTTGCGATGCGTCTCCCCTTCCAGGCATTTGTTCTGAAAAACTATCTTCTGAAAGGAACAACAGCCCGATTTCATGAAGCATAGCAGCTTTTGACAGATCCTCCAACTTTTTTTGCGACAACCCCATCTGTTCTGCAATAAAGCAGGCAATTTTACCTACGCGCTCCCCATGGCCGCGATTTTTTTCTAAGCGCTGGCGGACCAGTGAATAAAGCATACGGCCAAATCCATCCATGTCCGAAGCCAGCTGTTTTTTGGCATTTAATAGGCTTTCTTTCAAACGACGGCGCTCTTCTGTCATCTGCTGGATCTGTTTTAAAGCGGTATTGAGATTGCTTTTATCCTCAAGAAGTTCGTCTTTCATTTCTTTTAATTCGCTTTTAAACCGGTCTAGGTACTTAAAAGACTTCTCAAGGGAACAGGTCTTGAAAAAAACATCCTGTTCAAGATGAAACTTATCAACAGCGCTTTTGGCCTTAATTTTAATTTCCCGTATATCGAGGGGCCAGTCCACCACCTGGTCAGCACCCGATGATATAAGACTTAATCGGACATGCTTGTTGGTTTCTTCAGGAACAATGATAAAAACTGCCAAAGAAAATTTGAAATGGTGGCCACTCAACACATCAAACCACAATCGGGCCTTTTCCGGGTTAACACCGGAGTCATGGCCAAAAGGATCTATCAGCACAATATCCGGTCTCGGTTTCACAAATTTTATCGCATCAGGCGTATTAACACAGGCAACGGAAAGGTGCGGATCTGCAGACGCAAGATCCTGGGGACACCGGGACCCCACATATAAAATAGAAAGGCGCAAAGCCATAAATCAAAAGATACCTGTATCTTGTCTATTCCGAATATCCACGGGTCCACCATTCATCCCAGCGTGTGCCAAGAATCTCCCGGGCAAGCTGTTTACCCGTATCTGTCCTAAGGCGGTCGACCACAAAGGGCAGCCAGGATTCAGGGGAGGTGGCACCAAGGTCTTTTAATTTTTTAAGTTCAAGCATCAAGGAGAGCTGATCCGCGTCATTGGCCAGTTGGGCTTCCCGGGTTTCTCCTTGGTTGAATTCCTCTATAAGCTCGGGAATATCTTTTGCCCATTCAAGGCCGTGGATCAAATCTGATACCGCATGGGGTTCGTCCACGGTGTTATATTGTTTATGCACATAATTCAAATCACCTGTCCGGGCTTCGGCCGCATCGTGGACCAGGGCCATGGAAATAAGCTTTTCGGCATCCACACCCGGTTCAAGGCGGGCCATGACAAAGCACAAGAAAGCTGTGGAAAAGCAGTGTTCAGCAATACTTTCTTCTCCGGCACCCAGAAAAGCGTACCCGGTCCGGTTCAGGTCTTTGAGCATACGTACTTCAAACAGAAGATCAGCTATCCGTGTCATTTCGGATCCATTTTATGTGATTTAGGCAACAAATATTGAATTGACAGGTTATAGAACATTCGCTCAAATAAAGTCAAGATTTACACCATCAAACGCGGCAATGACACCGAATCGGGTTACGACGTAAGAACAGTGCCGGATACCGTACCGCTGGCAGCGGGTCGGTTCACTCTTCTTCATAGGGAATCGACAAAGCCCCACGACCGTGGTTGAATAGTCAACCCGCCAGGCTATTGACGCTGACGATATCGTCACTTAAAAGTAAGAGACCCGTCGTCACACCTGCTCCCAGGTCACCCTCAGGATTTCCTGGCAGGTTGTATGTCCGCCAAGCATTTTTTCTATCCGGTTTTCACATAAAGGAATCAGACCGTGTTCACGGGCAGCACTGCGTATGTCACCAAGGTTTGCTTTCTGGTTGTCAACTGCTTTATCCTCCGGGTATAGGCAAGGATTTCATAAATCCCGGTCCGGCCGCTGTAGCCGGTATTTCTGCATTTCATACATCTCTTGCCATGCTTCAGCTTCAAGGGGCACAACACCTTAACCAGGGATATTTTTCACCTTGACTTTTCATACCTTCCGGCACAAATTAACCCTCTAAACTTGGTAACAGGCCTGAACCCCTGACGTTTTTTACATGAAAGTCTCAATAACCTATTGAATTACCATCATGTTTTGTTGTGGGTTGGGCCTGGGTATTGATAGACCCGATCGGCCCATGGCCGTTATTGAGAGACAAATAGTTATGATATACCTCAAACTTTTATTGACCGCTTTTTTCTGGGGCGGCACCTTCATTGCCGGCAAAGGCCTGGCAGGTCATGTGCACCCCTTTTGTGCGGCATTTTTAAGATTCTCCATTGCGTCATTTTTTCTGGTCATACTGGTGATAAGGCAGGAGGGGAGGCTGCCCAGGCTTTATGGGCGGGATGTGCTTCTGGTTCTTGTTTCCGGTTCAACCGGCATTTTTGCATATAATTTATTTTTCTTTTCCGGCCTGACCATGATCAACGCAAACCGGGCCGCTCTGATTATTGCCACCAACCCCATATTCATAAGTCTTTTCTCAGCATTAATCTTTAAGGAACGGTTGACACCTTTAAAAATCATAGGCCTTGTCCTGTCGGTTTCCGGAGCACTTATCATCATCACCGGCGGGGATATAGGCCAGATTTTTAAGACCGGTCTCAGCCGCGGAGAAATGGCCATTTTCGGTTGTGTGTTCTCCTGGGTCAGCTATTCGCTTCTCGGCAGGCCCCTTACCGCACGGTTCTCTGCTTTGGTCAGTGTGTGTTACTCATCACTGGCAGGCACCCTGATGCTCTTTTTCCCGGCAGTGTCAAAAGGCCTGTTCTCAGCCCTTCCGAAATACGGCATGCTTGAATGGGTCAGTCTTTTCTACTTGGGGTGTTTCGGCACAGTGCTGGGTTTCTACTGGTATTACCAGGGGATCAAGGAGATCGGGCCCACAAAATCCGGTGTATTCATTAATTTTGTGCCGGTTTCTGCCCTGATTCTGTCTTACTTTATTCTTAACGAACCTGTAACAATGCAAATTCTTGCTGGCGCAGGCCTGGTTGTCACAGGTGTCTACATAACGAATCTATCTGTTTTTTTGGGAAAAAACAGATAGATTTGATACTGAGAAACACGACAATAAAAAATGCCGGGATTGCTTACAAAGGGCAACCCGGCATTCATCAGGTATAATGATAACGCCTTTTTAGTCTTCTTCGATGATGATGGCGTCCGCTTCACAAACTTCTACACAGCTTTCGCAGCCCATGCATTCTTCTGCATTAACGGGATCGGATTTGCCGTCTACCATTTCAAATACTTCTGCAGGACATACGTCAACGCATTCTTCACAACCTACACATTTTTCCTTATCAACGATCGGGGTAAAAGCCATTCTACAACCTCCTTAAAAATTAATAATACAATTGTGTAAACTCACATTCTAAAGATAGTAACCTGATTCAGCACCCGCTTTTACAACAATGTTTTTGCTAAAACAAGCTTTTTATGAGTTTAATTCCACCAGACATACGCCAATTTGTCCGCCTGGATTTTTTTTAGTTAAATTCACACACCTAAGCTCCGGGAACAACCGAATTTGAATCCGCCCGGTCACAAAGCCTTGCTCAGCACCTTCAAAATAGTCGTCTTCAAGATCAGGCGTCAGGCCTTGGGCCATCTGCGCTATGATCGTCTCTATTTTAAAATGCTGTTGTTCTATGAACGCACAACCATTTTCATGCACTTTTATGGAATCAATGTCAAGGGCATTTATCGCCTTGCCCGCACCAGTCAAGAACGCATCCATGACGGCACTGCTGGTGGTAACCAGAACAGGAATACCGCCCTGATTAAAGCATTCTGAATCAAGAGCGGCTGTAAGCCAGGCCGTTATTCTTTTTTCAGTCATGGACCGCCCCGGTTCAGGAGATTGGGTATGCTCCACGGACAAGGGTGTGTCGGCATCCCCCTTAAGTTCGGCAAAAAGCGCTGCCTTTTCCTGATCCAGAGCATCCAGCGCAGATTGGATGGTCTGGGATTGCCGGTCATGGATATCTGCAAGTTTAAGAAAAACAAGTGCCTCATTGCCCTCTCCGACGGTTGTTGCATCCGGGTCATGGGAAACTGTCCGGTTACGGATACCAGAACGGATGGCAGCCACACTTGAATCATCTTTAAAAAACACATTCTCACGAATCAACGCCCGAAGATTTTTTTCATTGCCCTTGTGAATGGCGGCCCAGTCCAGGTAGGCGCGGACCTGTTGTTCAGTCAAGGCAAGTTTTTCTTTATCAATGCAAACCCGTGTAAGCACGCCTTTGGCTTCCAGGCCGGCCATGGGCTCGGGCAGCGCGGCGCCGCCATGAATATCCAAAACATTCAACCGGTTAAAAAAACAGGATAGAATCTTTGCCTGACGGGCATCCATAAACGTAAACGGAAAAAAATAAAAGTTTATCATACCATTTTATACCTTTTGATCATGAACCAGAATCCCCATTTCATCGAGTTGTTCCCGGATTCTGTCTGCTGTCTTAAAATCTTTTTGCTGCCGGGCCGCATCCCGTTCAGCCATGAGTGCCGACACCTCTGATGAATACGCAACCTTTCTGCTGAAATCAAAAATATTGAGTACCACATCCACATCTTTGAAACAGTTCAGCAGGCGTTCCGCCCCTCCCGGGCCGATCTGACCGTCAACAACAAGCCGGTTGATGCGCTTCACGCCGGACAAAAGACCGGAAACCAGGACAGGGATCTTGAGATCACTTGCCATGGCATCCATCATGCCCTGGCGCAGATCATAGGTAATCTGCTGGATATCTTCTTCATTGGACTGACCCGACACATGACCAAGGGATTCAATGCACCGGTTGATCCGGGAAAGAACGGTTTGGGCATCATCCAGGCTTTTTTTCGATAACGGCAACGATTTTCTGTAATGTGCGGACAGCAACCAGAAACGAATGGTTTTCTCATCCCACCCCATATCAACCAACCGGTCCAGGGTCAGAGACCGGGCATCATCCGTATCCAGGGATCCGTCATATTGCACCGGGTGGCAATGCATCCACACCCTGGCAAAAGAACCGCCGGCAGCCCTGGCAATGGCAATTTCGTTTTCATGGTGGGGAAACATAAGCTCCCTTGAACCCGTATGAATATCAAAATCTGCACCAAGGAAAGTTGAGGCAAGGGCGGCACACTGCAAATGAAGTGAGGGACGGACATTACCCCATTCCGTTTTAACGCCAAGCCCCTGTTTAAGCTCCGACAGCGTTACCCGCTTGAGCAGGGTAAAGTCCTTGGGATTGTTCTTCTCATATTCATCCAGATCCACAGTGGCCCCGACCCGGATCTTGTTAACGTCCACCCGGGAGAGTCGGCCGTAATCCCCAAAGCTTGCAAGGTCAAAATATACGGAATGAAGTTTTTCATAGGCATGGTTGTTGACAAGCAGTTTCCTTGTCAGATCCGTCATTTCGGTAAAATGTTCGGACACTCTGGGATAGGCCTGGGCCGGCCTCATGCCAAGCCGTGACAGATCAGCCAAAAAGGCATCAATAAAAGGTTGTGTAAAAGCCTGGGGGGTGGTTTTTGCCTGCCTTGCCCCCTCAATGGTTTTATCGTCATAATCGGTAATATTAACGATATGCCTGACTTTCACATTCTGATATTCAAGGTAGCGGATGAGCAGATCCGTAAACGCGTGACGCCTGAAATGGGTAATATCCAGACGCCGGTGTACCGTTGGACCACAGGTGTAAACACCAAATTCCTTGTCTCCCTGGGGGTTTAAGGGCTCTTTTTTCCCACCCAGGGAATTGTAGACGGTAAGGTGAATATTCTTCTTTACACTGAAAAGCTCGGTGGAAAGATAGCGCTCACCTGAATCCGGAAAAATGACAACGATAACCCCGTTTTGAAGACGCTTGGCCTGCTCAAGGGCCACGGCCATGGCCGCACCTGAACTCATGCCCACAAAAAGACCCTCTTTTGCAGCCAATTGCCGGGCAGTCTCAAAAGCCGTTTCATCATCAATGTGGACGATTTCACCCAACAGGGTTTTATCAAAAATCTCGGGAGTGTAGGACTCTTTCATATTTTTAAGACCTTGGATGCCGTGTCCTAAGTAGGGTTCGGCACAGATCACCCGGGCGCGATGGTTCTGGTCCTTGAAATACCGTGCCAGGCCCATGAGGGTCCCGGAGGTGCCCACAGTCGCCACCACTGCATCTATCTGGCCGTTGGTCTGGGCCATGATCTCAGGCCCTGTGGTGTGGTAGTGGGCTTTCCAGTTGGCCTCGTTATTGTACTGGTCCGTAAGAAAATACTTGTCCGGATATTCCCTGGCCAGGCGGTAGGCCTCTTCAATGGCCCCGTCCGATCCCAGGTGCCGGGGGGTAAGAATAATCCGGGCACCCCGGGCTTTGAGTATTTTTTTACGCTCCTCACTGGCGCTTTCAGCCATGGCCAGGGCCAGTTTGTAGCCCTTGACCGCACAGATCATGGCAAGGCCGATGCCCGTATTTCCGGAAGTGGCCTCTATGACGGTCTTTTCAGGCGTCAGTTCGCCGTCGGCCTCGGCCTGGTTGATCATATACAGAGCTGCTCTGTCTTTGATGGACCCACCCGGATTCATATATTCAAGCTTGGCCAGGATGGTGACGCCCGGCACAGGATTAATCGTCTGAATTTTTACAAGGGGGGTGTTTCCGATTGAATCGATAATGCTGGCATACATGCTTATCCTCTCTTTGCCGGGGGAAACCGGCCACGGTTCTTCCTTACAAAAGCCATGATTCCGGCCCGGAGCCGATTTGCGCAGCGGCCTTGACTTTTCAAGTATAAAATGGCTTTATACAGTAATTTTATTTGATGCGCAATTTATTAAACAGGACCATTTCCCCGTATGGTTTCATGTAAAAGAGTACTGTTCCGGATATCTATTCTCCCGGTCATGATGATATGCCTTTCAGGCCAGGCCCTTGGTTTCTCCACTTCCATATCCACCCAAAAGGTATCCTGGCATATCCAGGCCCGGCAGGTAAGCTACGAAGACAAACGCAAACTTTACATTGCGGAAAATGACGTGATCATTACCGGGGGCAAAACGCGCCTGGAAGCGGATTATGTTGAATTTTCAGATAAAACCAAAGACGCCTTTGCCACAGGCAATGTCCTGTTTATTTCAGGCAATGACACCATTACCTGCAAGTCCATGAATGTAAACCTAAGCTCGGAAACAGGTACGATCAACCAAGGCACCGTATTCATCCAGGACGGCAACTATTATATTTCAGGTGATAAGCTTCGAAAAACCGGGGAGTTTACCTATGATGCGGAAAAAGGATCCATCACCACCTGCAACGCAGATACACCGGACTGGAAAATCACAGGAAAAGACATTGAGGTGACCATTGACGGGTACGGCCATGCCACCCATGCCACCTTCTGGGCAAAAAAAATGCCCGTCCTTTATACGCCCTATTTTATATTTCCCGCCAAAACAACACGCCAGACAGGGCTTTTAATGCCCATGGCAGGGTATTCGGACGACATGGGGCTTGAATACCAGCAACCCCTTTTTTTAGCCCTTTCCGACAATACGGACGCCACCTTGTACCCCTACTACATGTCGGACAGAGGAGTAATGCTCTCAGGCGAATACAGATATATATTGTCCCCGGAATCCAAAGGAATGATCATGATGAGCTATCTTAAGGATAAAACCGTTGGAGACGATGGGGATGAAAACCAGGATTACAATATTTCGGCCACACCTGACCGCACCAACCATGACAGGTACTGGTTTCGGATGAAGCATGATCAGGAGCTGTGGTATGGCTTTAAGGCCAAACTGGATATGGATTATGTTTCTGATATGGATTATCTGCGAACTTTTACAGACGGCTTTACAGGTTTTGACAGCACAGATGGCGAATTTGAAGAGATGTTTGGCCGTGACCTGGATGAAGAGACCGATTACATCCGGGAAAACAGCCTGCTTGTCACAAAAAACTGGTCCTCATACAGCCTGAATCTGCAGACACTTTGGTACGATAATGTCGAGGCCAGGCAGATGGACACAGAGGACACCACCCTGCAGACGCTGCCTTCGGTTGAAGTCTTTGCACTCCGCCAGCAAGTCGGACAGACCGGAATCTACTATAAAATGGACTCTGAGGTGACATCTTTCTATCGCCAGGATACCACAGATGACCTTGTCACCGGGAAAGATGCAGAGATCACAGGCAGACGGGCAGACGTTCACCCGGTATTTTATTATCCCATAAAACTGGGCAAGGCATTTTTTCTCGAGCCCTATACCGGTGTCAGGGGGACCTTATGGGATACGGATGATTTCACGGACAGCGGCGGAGATGATTCAAACGACAGGAACCGGGGGCTTTATGAAGTGGGTATGGACCTGTCAACAACCCTTAGCCGTGTGTTCACATTAGACACGGAACTTGTCGAAAAAATCCAACACAAGATTGTGCCCAAGCTGGAGTATGACTATATTCCCTTTGTGGACCAGGAGGAGCTGCCCTACTTTGATGACATAGACGATATTTCAGAAAAAAATATCATCACCTGGTCTTTGACCAACACATTCACTTCCAGGAATACGATAACGGATGAAAACGGGGACGAATCCATCTCATACAAAGAACTTTTCTGGTTCAAGCTCTCCCAGGGATATGACATCCGGTATGAACAGGATGGGGATGATGCCGAAGACGACCCCTGGCAGGACCTGACATTAAAATATGAATTAAATCCAATGCAATACCTGCAGTCAAACGGCACCATAGCCGTTGATCCCAATAACAGCCATTTCACAAAAATACAGGTCGGGGGCTCGCTATCAGATACAAGAGGGGACAGTCTTCACATCTCTTATCGATATTCGCAAAGTTATTCACATACCTGGAAAACAAAAATCAGCATGAATCTGGTGCCGGACACCCTGGGCGCATATTATTTCGTTGAAAGCGATCTTGAAGACCAAAAAATCGTTGAAACAGGTGTAGGCATTTCCATCAACCGGCCGTGCTGGGGTCTGAACCTGGTGTTTAAAGATGAATCTGCAGACAAAGCCTTTGCCTTCATGGTGACCCTGAAGGGTCTTGGAGAATTCGGGACAAAATGAAAGACAATGCCCTTTGGTTTGCCCTGCTGACCCGAAGTAATTTCGAGCAAACCGTATATTCGCGTATCTGCAAAAAACAAATTGAAGCTTTTCTGCCGAGCACAAGAAAGCCCAGCAAACGCAAAGACCGCAAGCTCATGATAGAAGCCCCGCTGTTTCCCGGATACGTGTTTGTTAAATCCACCATGGCGCCGGTGGACCAGTTACCGATTTTAAAAACCGTGGGTGCGGTCAGGCTTTTAGGCAACTCTGCCGGGCCCATACCCGTGCCCGATCGCCAGATTGAGTCGCTCAAGCTTTTGACATCCGTAACCCAGAATTTGGTTACAGGCAGTATTATTGAGTTAAAAAAAGGCGATCCGGTCATCATTCTTGAAGGCCCCATGGCCGGACTCAAAGGAGAGTTCTTTGAACACAAGGGCAAGGGCAGGGTCATTATTAAAGTAGATCTGTTAGGCAGATATGCCGGCGTAGAGGTGGATTCCGACAAGGTTGAAAAAATCCCGGACCTACTGTCATAAGCCCTTGACTTTTTGATGCATATTCATTAAAACCCCCCTTGACTTGAAAAAACTTTTTAGCTGTTTAACATATTTGAGGTTCCATGAATAAACTTGAATTAATTTCCACATTGAAGGATCGGGCTAACCTGACCAAATCAGAAGCAGCCGAAGTAATAAAAATATTTTTTGACTCCGTGTCAGACGCATTTGTCAAGGGCGAACGGGTCGAGATACGAGGCCTTTGCAGCTTCCATATCAAAGAGTATAAAAGTTATGTGGGCAGAAACCCCAAAACCGGACAGAAAGTAGACATCCCGCCCAAACGCCTGCCGTTTTTCAAATGCGGTAAAGAACTCAAAGAGCGGGTTGATTATTAGTCCGATGTTTCTACTATGCCTCTTGCACCTTCCGAAACGAAGCCGGAAACGCTTCCCTCGTATCTGCCATTATCTGAATTAACCTATATTGTTCAGACCGGCCGGATCCCCAATGCCCTGCTTTTTCACGGTCCCCCGGGAACCGGCAAAAAACAGGCTGCGCTTTTTTTTGCACAGGCCTGTAACTGCCGTGCAAACCGAGG
>NZ_DDYV01000004.1:0-5295 GCF_002348205.1 Desulfobacter sp. UBA2225
TGGCCTGGGCCTCGTCCAGGATCAGACAGTGCCAGGAATACTTGGCCAGCCAGGCGTATTTTTTCACCAGGGTGTAGCTGGTGATGACCAGGTCCAGACGGTTCAGCTGGGTTTTAGTCAGCTTGAATTCCTTGTTTGTTTTAATTTTGTCGGGTTGTGGATCTGATGATGTAAAACCGGGGTGGGCCACACAGGTTTGAAGACCGGGCAGAAACCGGTTGATTTCCGACTGCCAGTTTGAAATCAAAGAGGCCGGGACCACCAGAAGCGTTGCCGGGCGTTTGGGGTTTGAAGGAAAAGTGCTCAGCCATGCCAGGATCTGGACGGTTTTTCCCAACCCCATATCATCGGCCAGGCAGGCCCCGAATCCGTAAGACGCCAAAAAATTCAGCCAGTCTACACCCTTTGACTGGTAGGGCCGCAATGTCGCTTTGAAGTCTTTGCCCGGCACGACCGGATCCACCTGTTCCGGGTGGGTCATCTTTTCCAGTACGGATGTCAGCCATGTGCCGTTGGAGACACAGATCTCCACCTGGCCGTCATCGCCGTGGCCAAGTATTTTTTCCGGAGCCAGCCGGGCCCGCATGGCCGTTCCCAGGGTCATGCCCGAGGCAGCCAGGTCCTCAATTCGCTCGAAGGCTTTCAGGGCTTGTTTTAGCTTTTCCGGGTCCACGGCCACCCATTTATTTTTGATAAACGCCAGGCCCTGGGTCTGCTCCAGGATGGTTTCAACCTCCTGCCTGGACAATTCCAGATCGCCCAATCCCACACTGACATTGAAATCAAGTATCGCATCCAGCCCGGCCAGGGCCGGTTTTTTGTCCCCCAGGGAGATGGTTACCCGGGGCGTGGAAGCGGTTTGTTTCCACCAGTCCGGGATCCGGCAGAGTACGCCACAGGCCTCATAATCCGGGATCTCCTTTAGAAAGCCAAAGGCTTCATCCCCATCCCAGGCCAGGGGATGGAACAGCTCACCGGAGTCAATGAGGTCCGCCACGATCCGGCTTTTTTCCGCCGCCTTGTACACCGTGGATAAAAGGGTTAAAAGCGCATCATCGTCATGGGTTTCAATGGCATGTTTCAGGGGCAGGTGTTTGGGTTTTCCATTGGCCCCCATGCCTGCGGAATAGGTGGCCATAAAGGCAAAGGGCAGGTGTGAATTTTTAGCCTCCACCAGATGAAAAAACACCCGGCCCGCCGGGTGAAGGTCCGGGTTTTTCTCCCGGAAATAGTCGCTGACACGGCCCTTGAATGCCTTGATGTCACGGGAAAACGCCTCATTAAAGCCCTGCCACAGCCCCTCAAGCATGCCGGGCGTTACATATTCGGACCCGGCCATCATGGGACAGGCTGAAATAAAATCGCTGACAAGCCCCGGCGGTACACTGATGACAGCGTCGTGCCTGAGGGTTTCAAGTTCGGCCGTTTTTAACAGCGTTTGGACAAAACAGCGGGAAAACCGCAGGAAATAGTCCAGGGAGGCTGAAAAATCCAAAGGAAATTGCTTAAAGCCCAGTTCGTACAGCCAGTCGTCTTTTCGGGTTTCAGCAGCTTGGACAATTTCACTCAGGCGCTGTACCTCTTCCGGGTGATGTGTGCCTGTTACCGTTTCCCATTCAAGCACCAACGCCTGGTCCGGCATGACCGAAACAACGGGTTGTTCTTTAGTTTTGTCCGTCAATTCATCTTATCTCCACCATCGTTATTCTCCGGAGAAGATATATCAAATCCTTGGATCAACAACAAGGGGTGTCGTGGACAGGGACCATTGCCATTACACAGGTCGACATTTTGATTATATTGAAAACCGTTAAATGAAAATCTTTGCGAATCATCTCCAATAGTGGTAAAAGTCCTTCCATTGATATTCTATAAAATTGTAGCGGGTTGGATATTCGTACTTTTTGAATGTTATCCCGTTAGATAACTGAGAATGAAAGATAAAAAGAAACCGCAGATCAACTTGTTCGGCCACCAATGCATCTGCCGATATGAAAATCGCGCCAATAGTGCTATATGATAACAAAATATTTCGAAAATTTAATCGGTAAGGCACACAAACTATGTATCATTCTGAAACCACATTGAATATTGACAAATCGCTAATCGTTAAAGAAGATGAAGCAACTTATCACTCTCGCTGTTCGGGAGCGCTGATTAAGAGCCCAAGTCGGTACCGTCTCATAGACTTGTTTTCAGGTGCTGGCGGCATGTCTTTAGGGTTCTCAGAAGCCTTTGGACAACCATTTCAGTCGGTTTGGGCAAACGACTTCAACCAATATTGTGTCGAAACATATAACGAAAATTTTGCCAAACATTGTATTGCAGGTGACATTGTTGAGATATTGGGACAAGGTAAAATACAAATACCAAAAGCCGATGTTGTTATAGGGGGGCCGCCTTGTCAAGGTTTTAGCCTCTTAAACAAAAATCGTGAAAATGACCCACGTAAAGAGATGTGGCGACCATATTTAGAGGTGGTCGAGAAATCCGGCGCTTCAATTTTTGTCATGGAAAACGTTCCTCAACTGCTTGGCACTTTCGAGCATGGAGAAATAGTTGGAGCTGCCGAATCCCTAGGGTTCAAGGTTTGGCAGGATAAATTGATTGCAGCAGATTATGGTGTTCCGCAAACTCGTATTCGTGCATTTATTATAGGATGTAGGTTCGCGGACCCATCAATTTTGTTTCCACCTCGAAAAACACATTTCAATCCGAACGGCAACGGGAAACAGTTAATGCTACCATTCAATCGAGAGGATTACCTATCAAAACCTGCGCCTTGGAAAACCGTGAGAGACGCCATTGGCGATTTGCCAAAACCCGAAGGAACTGAAATTAGAAATATTCAGCCCCCATTAGATCTACATTTTGGGAGGAATCCAACAGAGCTAAGTCGAAAACGATATAGAGCAATCCCTAAAGAAGGAATGAATCGTTTCGATTTGCAAAGGATTGCGCCGGAGTTGACACCTAAATGTTGGATTAGAAAGAAATCAGGTGGTACTGATTTGTTTGGTCGTCTCTGGTGGGACAGACCTTCTGTTACAATACGAACTGAATTTTATAAACCGGAAAAAGGTCGCTATTTACATCCTGATCAGCATCGTCCGATAACTCATAGGGAGGCCGCACGGTTTCAAAGTTTTCCTGACAGCTTCAAATTTTTAGGATCAAAAATTGAAATCGCAAAACAAATAGGTAATGCCGTTCCCCCACTTCTTGCCGCAAGGGTTGCAGATGTAGTTCGGCTATTGCTTGATAAAAGATATGAACAATGGACGTCTTCACACGAGAAAAACGAAGCCAAATTATGTCGCGTGTGAGCGGCAAAAATACAAAACCTGAATTAATTGTACGCTCTTTGCTTCATAATATGGGATATAGATTTAGGCTTCATAGAAATGAGTTACCTGGAAAACCCGATATCATATTGCCCAAATATAAAAAGATCATTTTCGTTCATGGTTGTTTTTGGCATGGACATATTGATTGCCCAAGGGCTAAACGCCCTACAACCAACAAAAAATTTTGGAACGAGAAGCTGAATAAGAATATCGAGAGAGATAAAGTTACCCTTAATAATCTTAAACATTTAGGTTGGGATGTTTTAACCGTCTGGACCTGTGAAGTAAAAAGCATTGAGAAATTAAGAAATAAACTATTTTCGTTTATAGAAGGACATAGAGAAAATTTCATATGAACTCTGAAGAAATCAGAAAACAGTTACACGCATTATTAACCAACTTTGAACAGGAATTAAAATCCGACAGTTTACGAAATAAAGTCCTTTTACTTGTCCCTTGTTTTCAGCATTTACGAGAATTAGGAAAGTCACTAATCCCCGCCACTATTGCAAGAAGCGCCCGAGATAGAATTCTTCATTATTTTAAAAAGTATCCTGCTTTCATAATTAGCGGGGATGAACTTCTTGTTGTTTCAGGTATCCAGGAATATGCCCGAAGGGTTCGAGAACTGAAAGTACAGTTCGGATGGTCGATAGTAAGCGGCTTGACCGCCAAACAAATGGCGGAAGAAAATGAATTTCCACTTTCTAATATTGATGTAACAACCATGGGGCCTTCAGATTATATTTTGCTTTCAATCGTACAGGACAGAGATGCGGCGCATCGATGGCATTTGGCAAACGAAATAAGAAGAGAAAATATTTCTGTGCGCGACAAGATATTAAAATTTTTAAGAATAAACGTCGGTCAAAAAGTCACCGGGGAAGAATTGAAATATCTGGCAAAAGATAGATCGGAATGGGCCAGACGAGTAAGAGAATTACGGACGGAATACGGTTGGCCGGTCGTCACTCAGAATACCGGCCGTCCCGATCTTGAAGTGGGAGTTTACCTGCTGGAGGCGGATCGACAAAGCCCGGAGCATGACCGCCACATTCCTGACCCTGTTAAAAGAGAGGTTCTACGGAGGGATGATTATAAATGCACGGTCTGTAAATGGTCGCACGACGAATGGAATAGATCAGATCCTCGACATTTAGAGCTACATCACAAAAAACATCATGCAAAGGGTGGTGACAACACGGAAACCAACCTTATTACCGTATGCACGGTGTGTCATGATGAAATACACCGGAATAAATAGAAGCAAACTGCAAAGCCGAACATGTAGCTTCAGCAGACAGCCAGGGCCGTGGCATTTTTGATAGGACGAAGTAGATCGAAGTTAATCATATTTCACAAATTCAGAGGTGGCCCTCGCTGCTGCTGAGCATTGCGTTAGGTTTCAGGAGATCCAAATGAGCAAGTTGTACATGGCAATGGCCGTAGTAGTTTTTTTTATCTGGTTGCGCAAGCAATAAATATTCTGTCAGGTATGCCTCTGATCCATCAGGAGCACAACTTTACTGTGGTGGGGTAGCGAAGGGTTATACCCCCGTCACTTTGTATTACACATTGGACAAGGAAACAAAGGCACGAGGAGTGCTAAATACAGTTCCATGTGGAGTGAAGTGGGCAAGCGGTGCTACAGCTGAGGCTGATAGACAGATTCCTATAGACAAATTTTCAAACGGTGTAATGGTAACGATACCGCGACCCAATGTGGAGGGTTATACACTGGATGCCGAGTTTGCTTTAAAAGTCAGAGAATTCCGGGGACGAATTCCGGGGACAGCTTACTTAAAACTCGAATTCGGAGGACAGTATATATAATCCCAACAACAAAATGCTGACAGGTAAACTGCAGATTTTTCGAGAGGACGGCGAGGAAGGGGTCACATCTTGATTAGTGATTAAGTCGTGTTAATCACTAATCAAGATGTGACCC
>NZ_DDYV01000064.1:0-8309 GCF_002348205.1 Desulfobacter sp. UBA2225
GATAACGTAGGGGCAGAATGGCCTTTTCCATGCTCTGCAGATACACCCGATGCAACGGAATATTCAAGATGTCAGCCAGCTCCCAAAGATCTTGATCACAAATGACGCGGCGGCTTTTCCCCTGGCTGTCTTTTTCAATCCGTACCCTGGATTCCAGTGAATGTTCCTTTGGCATCATCCCCCCCCAATGGGCGGAAAAATCCCCACACGGTCGTTGTCTTTCAGGGAAGCATCCAGGGAAGCACCAACCCCGTTGAGAAACACCAGTTTGATATCCTGTTCAGGGACACCCAAACGCAGGAGTGCATCCCGTATCGTGGCGGGACCCTCAATGCTGAGACAGCCGTCGGAATCCACATCCTCATGGTCGGCATAGGAAGTAAGCGTGGCAAAAAGTCTGATTTCTATTTGCATTTGAAGGTGTCCGATTTTTTGTCCGATTCGTTGTTTGGGGAAGAGACAAGCCCCAAAAGAAGCCGATATGGGCCGGGGGTACCAGGCGGCAGGGCCGCAATCCGGTCGCCGTCATGAAGCAGGGTGTCAAGGGGAGAAATCTTCCCGTTCACAAAAACCCCTTCAATCTCCTGGGGCTCTATTCCCAGAGCGTCTAAAATATCTTTTACACATTGACCGTCCTTTAAATCAAGAACAGCATTTACACAAGGAATATTTTGCGCTTTAAGTTTCTTCTGGAGAAATGAAAACGCATTAAAAAGTACGGATCCCATGTAGTTGTCAAACACCCAAATAAAAAATTTACGGGGCTGCCTTTTGCACGGCACTGCCCCGGAAAACGGTTGAACTAAATTAGAATTTTACGGCTTGCGCCAGTTCCTCATCTGTGAAATCCCAGGTGGTGTTGTGCGGTGCGACCTCTTCCTTAAACATATCGGGGAGGCGGTCATCCTTGGGTGTAAAACCGGCCAGGCGGTTAAATTCCAGCTCATCTTTGAGAATGGAAATACCCAGGCTTGTCACATCATCAACCACAAGACTAAGGCCATACATAGCATTGATCATATCCACAATCATCTGCAGGCCTTCGGGGTTGTCAAGTACCGGGAAGGCCACAAACAGACACAGACCTGAAGCGTCAATGGCTGCGGTTGCGATCTGCAAAGCCTTGGAGATGTCCACGTTATTATCCTTTTTCAACGGATCAATGGAACCGCCCACGCCTAAAATATTCTGGCACACACCGTATCCTGCAGTATGATCTGCGCCCATGGTGGATGTGGCATATGTGACACCTACGGCTTTCACCGATCTTGGGTCATAGGCCGGCAGGGCCTGGCGTTTCACCACCGGCACCCGGTCAACGCCCAGGGCCTGTCCTGTAAAGGCCGCCCCGTTTCCGATGATTTTACCCATGGGATCGCCTGTACCCACTTTTTTAAGCAACTCAATGGCCGCTTTGCCGTCTCCCCAGGGGATAACGCCGCCTTCCATGGCAATGCCCATGGCCACACCCGTATCAATGGTATCAAGGCCCAAATCGTCACACAGCCTGTCCAGCATGGCAATATCATCCAGATCCTTGATCAGGCAGTGGGAACCAAAGGCCCAGATGGTCTCATACTCAAACCCTGAAGTAAGATAATTGTTGTCCTTGTCATTGTAAATCTGGGAACATTTGATCACGCAGCCCGGATGGCAACCTTCGGAAGCTACCCCGCCGCGTTTTTCAATGTTTTCTGCCATCACTTCGCCACTGATATCCTTGGCATGTTCAAACCGTCCGGTTCTGAAGTTCTTGGTCGGCAGGGCACCGGCTTCGTTGATGACATTGACCAGAACGGCTGTTCCAAAGGCAGGCAGGCCCTGGCCTGAAACCGGATGGGTCGTGAGCAGTTCCACCCATTTTTTATTGACTGCCTTAAAGGCTTCTGGATCATGGAGTGCAACACGGTCCGTGCCTTTGTCGTCCACTACAATGGCCTTGATCTTCTTTGACCCCATGACCGCGCCAAGACCGCCGCGGCCCGCTGCCCGGCCGGGATGTCCCTTGGGATCGGCAAACTGGATGGATGCGGCTGTCAGACGCTGTTCTCCGGCAACCCCGATACTTGCCGTGGCCACACGTTTTCCAAACCGCTCCCAGAGCTTTGTGATCATATCGCCGTTGCTTACGCCCACGTATTCGTCTGCGGCAAAGAACTCGACACTGTCTTTTTTAATAACAATCATGGAGAACCCGTCGTCTTCAGGTTTATCCTCCAAAACCAGAGCTTTAATCCCGAGCCGTGCCAGTTTCTGGGAGACAAGACCGCCGCTGTTACTCTCTTTAATACCACCGGTCAACGGAGATTTTCCGCCTACAGAAAGCCGTCCGGAGTTGGCGGCAGGAGAGCCCGACAACAACCCCGGTGCAAAGACCAGTTTGTTATACTTGCTTAAAGGGTGGCAGGTGGCAGGGACTTCATTTAAAATCATTTTCGACGTCAGGGCGCGTCCGCCAAGCCCTGCAATATCTTCGGCCGGTGTTTCAAATGAATAGGTTTTTTCCCTGGTATTTATTCTTAAAATTTTTGACATGAGGTGCTCCTTGATTCTATCTTTTAATGGGCCGGCTTTTTTTTACAATTTACCCTATAACAGCCATGGGCTGACCTGACATATGAACTGCCAGACATACGCCACAACAAAGCTTGAAAGATCTGAGTAACTTCCCCAGACTGTCTTATAAAAAAATTGGCCATGTTTTACACTAATTCTTATATTAAGATTCAAAAAAGACCATGTCAACTAATTAAAATTATTAATGTTTTGTAATTTAAACACAGATTGAAGCACAAGTTAGTTTTCAAGATTGCCGGTTGATAGGGGGGGTGTCAAAAAGAAAAATCCAACTCATACGGACAAATTCCGACACAGTGAAAATATTAATCCCCGCCGCCAATCAACTCTATAAGCCTGGCTTCATCCCAGACAGTGATGCCAAGCGCCTCGGCTTTGGTCAGTTTGGAACCGGCCTTACTGCCGGCAATAACAATATCGGTTTTCTTTGAAACCGAGCCTGTCACCTTTGCGCCTGAGGCCAGAAGCTTTGCCTTGGCCTGATCTCTTGTCATCGCTTCAAAACTGCCTGTCAGCACAATACTTTTTCCGTTGAACGGATTATCTTTTTCATCGCCCTCACCATAAAGGTCATTTGTAATGCAGACGCCTGCATCAAGCAGCTTTTTAACCGTTTTGATGTTCTCTTCAATGGAAAAAAATCCGGTTACAGCCCCGGCTGTGGTCTCCCCCATGCCGTGGATGGCGCTGATGGTCTGTATTTCTGCGGTCATCAACGCGTCAAGGTCCGCAAATTTTTGAGCCAGAAGCCGGGCCGCATGCTCGCCGGTGTGTTCAATGCCCAACGCAAAGATAAACCGTGCAAAGGAAATTGTTTTGGACTGTTCAATGGCAGCGATGATATTGTCGGCGGATTTTAAGCCCATGCGTTCAAGCGCGGCCAGGGTGTCCCGGTCCAGATGAAAAAGATCGGCAAAGGAATTTACAAGCTTTTGCTCCACAAGCTGTTCCACCAATTTTTTGCCAAGCCCGTCCATGTCAAACGCTTTTTTGGATACAAAATGGCGGATGCGCTCCTTGATCTGGGCGCTGCACCCGGCATTGATACATTTAACGGCAGCCTCTCCCTCAAGGCGTCTTACCCTGGAACCGCAGACCGGACAGCTGTCGGGCATGGTAAACACCCGCTCTTCCCCGGTCCTGGCTTCAGGGATAATTTTTACCACCTTGGGGATCACGTCCCCTGCCCTTGTGATCAATGCGGTATCATTGATGCGGATATCTTTTCGTTCAATCTCATCGGCATTGTGCAGGGTAGCCCTGGAAACCGTGACGCCGCCGATATTCACCGGCGCAAGTTCGGCCACAGGGGTCAGGGTTCCGGTGCGGCCCACCTGGACCGTGATGTCCAGTATTTTGCTGGTCTTTTCCATGGCCGGAAATTTATAGGCAATGGCCCACCTGGGACTCTTTATTTTTTCGCCCAGGAGCTGCTGGATTAAAATATCATCCACTTTAATCACCATGCCGTCAATATCATAGGCCAATTCCGGACGAAGGGTTTCCAGAAAATTGAAATTTTCCAGCACCTGTTGGATTGAAATCCCTTTTTTGATAAGCGGGCTCACCGGGAATCCCAGATCAGAGAGGCATTCAAGCATCAACGCCTGGGTGGAAAAGACAAGACCACGCACAACACCCACACCATAGACAACTATGGTCAATGGCCGCTGGGCTGTTATTTTTGAATCGAGCTGGCGCAGGGAACCTGCCGCAGCATTGCGGGGATTGGCAAAAACCGGTTCTCCTTTATTCAGGCGGCGCTGGTTGAGCATTTCAAAATCTTTATGCCGGATGATCA
Organism: Desulfobacter sp. UBA2225; assembly: GCF_002348205.1. Classification (NCBI taxonomy): domain Bacteria; kingdom Pseudomonadati; phylum Thermodesulfobacteriota; class Desulfobacteria; order Desulfobacterales; family Desulfobacteraceae; genus Desulfobacter; species Desulfobacter sp. UBA2225. Next base: position 4,379 of record NZ_DDYV01000064.1, read on the forward strand.
CCTCACCGCGCACTTCAATAAAATCCGGGACAGTCGTTTTATTGTCCATCAGGCGCAGGGGCACGGATTTGATGGTCCTGATATTTTCCGTAATCACCTCTCCGATGTAACCGTCGCCCCGGGTGGTGGCCAAAACCAGCACCCCGTTTTCATAGGTCAGTTCCACAGCCAGGCCGTCCAGCTTGGGTTCCGCCGTATAAGTCAGGGTGTTGGCGCCGGAGGTTTTCAGACACCGGGCATGAAAATCCAAAATCTCCTGATCATTAAAAGCATTGTCCAGACTGAGCATGGGGACCGAGTGCGGGGCCGTGTCGAAGGCGGTTAAAGGAGGTGCCCCGATTCGCTGGGTGGGGGAATCTTCAGTGACAAGCTCAGGAAATCGGGTTTCAATGTCAATGAGCTGCCGCAGCATCATGTCATAGGTCTGGTCATCAATGACAGGATCATCCAGCACATGATAGCGGTAATCGTGTTCTCTCAGTTCCCGGCGCAGCTTTTGGGCCTCCATCCGGCATGCATCAAAATCCATGGGCAAGGTTTCCTGTCAGTTCCACGGCAAGGCCACAGGCCTTTTTACGCATGGTTTTAAATCGTTTTTTGCCAAATCCCGGGTGCCAGATACCGTCTGCGGGGGCAAGAGCGTCAGACACCACGAGCAAGGCAGCAATGGGGATTTTCCTGAACACGGCTGCCGCAAACAGGGCCGAGCACTCCATATCCACGGCACAGGCCCCTTTGTCCCTGTACCAGGATACCTTTTCAGGCGTTTCCCTGTAAATGGCATCCGTGGTCCAGATCGTGACGTCGGCATGAAATTTGAGCTCAGCCGCCCCAAGGGCATCCGCAAGTTTTGCGGTAAGACGGTTATCGGCATTGACCGCAGGCAGATCACCCCGCAGGTCCATATAATGCCGGGATGTACCCTCATCAACCAGGGCGGTTTCCACCACCACCAGATCACCCGGAGCAAAATCCGGGGAAAGGCCGCCACACCAGCCAAGGACAACAACGGCCTTTGCCCCCTTTGCAATCAACGCTTCCATCAGCATTACCCCGTAGGGCGCCCCGATATAGGGCCCTGCCACACTCATCCCCAAAGGATCATCTTCTTTAACCAGCAGATTGCTGTTGAAAAAGGCCCGGGAGCGCCACTTGCCAAATCCCTGACGAATCAATGCCATGTCCGGGTCCGCGCTGACCATCAATGCGGCCGGCCCCACGGACCTTGCATTTCTCTCCCCTAACGGCGGAACAATGGATTCGCTATTCAGGTCCGACCATGTCGGATAGCTCATCTTTTACCTCGTCAATAATGTCATACAGCCACATGACATCTTCCACGGAGAGCCGTCCCGCCTTCATAGGCGCCCGGTCCGAGCCGTCTTTTTTCTTCATGATTCTGGGACCGACCTGAAGTTTGGGTTCACCCTGACCATACTGCATAATGGAGATAATCAGTCCGGTTTCCTCATTTTTCCACTCAGCTATTTTTTTATCCTGTTCGGGATCATATCCTGCCATATTATGTCTCCTTTTATAAATAAACAAAAATTCCTTTGGGGTCTATGGCCGCATCCAGTAGCATTGCCCCGTCAATGGGATCAAGAATTTTCTCCCACTGTGTTTTTAGCTTGTTAATATCTGTTTCTTCCCCGATGGCCCACAGACAGCCGCCACCCCCTGCACCTGTGAATCTGGCCCCGCAACCTTCTGACTTTGCAGCGAGCCACAGCTTTATACCGGTATGGTCCAGCACATCCGGGGTCATTTCACAACGAACCGCTGTTTCCTGATTCATCAACCGTGCGGCCTCTTTAAAGGAAAAAGAGCCCAAAGCCCCGGCAAACTGCCGTGTAAGACGGGTAATACGCTCAAATGCATCATAGGCCCTGCCTGATTTAAAGTCACTCACCCACCGGGCGTTGACATCCCTGGACTCATGGGGAATGCCGCAATAGGCCACAAGAAGATGGCGGTTCAATTTTTCTATTTTCTCATGTGAATCAAACACCGGGCAACGCAGAAACTCAGGGCTTTTATGGCCAAAGGTCCATTCCCACAGGTTCACCCCGCCAAACGCTGCAGCCGCATGGTCCTGGACCCCGCACAGCACCCCTGCCACGGCACCTTCCAGATAATGGGCGAGCCAGGCAATATGTTCGGGATTGATCTGTTTTTCCAAGGCAGTATAAACGGCGGCAATAATCGCCACGGCTGCACAGGAAGATCCGCCAAGGGCACTTCGTACAGGAGATTCCGATTCAATGTGCAGATGCACCCCATGGACATTAAAATACTCAAAAACCGCAAACATCAGTCCCATGGGACCGTCCCATCCTTTCTCGCCTCGACTGCGGTCAATGGTGTCAAATCCTTTGGAAGATATTTTAATCCGCCCTTGCTCCCAGGCAGATAGGTAAACATGGGTACGCATGTCAAGGGCCAAATTCAGGGTCGCCGGTTTAAGGGCTGCCAGGGGCAGATAAAAGGTGGAAATATCCAAGGTGCCGCCGAAATCAATCCGGCAGGGCACGCAAACGTGTATCTGTTTTTTTTCAAGTATTGGTGCAAGATTCATATTTCAGATCTCATTTTATGTAAAAACTTCAAACTATTGAAATTGCGTCCGATATGAAACGGAATAAAGGATTCCAGCAGGGTTTCGCCCTCCTGGATGGCAACCGAAGAAAACTTGATACGGCCTGCCCGTGCCATCTCCACAGCATTAATCCAGGACAATTGTTTCAAGGTGCCCTTGGATACCCAGCAGCCCCGGGCACTGCGGCCGAATGGTCCGGGAACTTCCTGGGCACAGCTTTCACTGCCCCGGCACTGTGGACAGAGAACCTGCCCCGCTTTGAAATCAAACCAGAGCCTGGCCGAATCAACACCCTCTATACCTGTATGGCAGGCATCGCACTGGTCAAGCCCGGGAGAAAATCCGGACAACCGCATGAAGCGAATCTGGAACAGGAGGCTGATCACTTCGGTACGGATAAAACCGTCATCCACCATTTCAAGGGCCGTGTAAAGCAATTCAAAAATATCGGGCTGGGCCTTTCCCTCCTCTAGCCACTGGCTGACAATTTCCGTCCAGTAAGAGGCATAGGCCGTGTTCACCACATCATACCGGATATGGGAAAAACCGTTTTCAAGAACGGTCTGGCACAAATTGATCATGGCGTCTCTGTTTTTTTTGGGAAAGGCGCACTGGATATGATTGGCCGAAAACAAGTCCATGGCACCTGAAAACCTGCGCACGCTCTTTTTTGCATTTTTTGCCATCACACTGATCTTCCCTTTATCCCGGGTCAAAAAGGTGATGATCAGGTCATGGTCTCCATATTCAATTTTGCGAAGCAATATAGCGTCCGTGCTGAAATCGTCCATATTGTTGTCAGAAGCCAAGCAGCAGCCTTGTAATCGTAAAATAGAAATAAACGCTGATAAGGTCCATGGTGGTGGTGACAAAGGGGCCTGTGGCCACGGCCGGGTCAATATTGAGCCGATGGAAAATCAAAGGCACAGCGGTTCCCACAAAAGCAGCCACAGTCATGGAAGACAAAATTGAGCCGCCAACGACCACAGACAAGGCCCAGGAAAAGGGTTCGGCCATAAAGCTGAACTTGGCCACAGCCGCAATCAAACCGCCATAGGTTACGCCTAAGATAAACCCCACACCAAGTTCCCTTGATATTATCTTGACAAAATCCCGGATATTGATCCGGCCCGTGGCAATACCCCGGACTACGATGGTGGCGCTCTGGGTGCCGATGTTGCCCCCCATGCCCATGATGATGGGGATAAACGCGGCAAGACCGGTCAGTTGTGCCAAGGTGGATTCAAACCGTCCGATGATGAAAAAGTTGGCGATTCCGCCAAGACAGCTGGCAAACAGCCAGGGCAGACGGATCCGGGTACCTTTAAGAAG
>NZ_DDYV01000063.1:0-132 GCF_002348205.1 Desulfobacter sp. UBA2225
TCAAATCCTCCCCCCACCACCAAAAGAGATGTAGGAGATCTGCGTAGCGTAGTGGATTGCTGGGACTACATAGTCGGTTTGGTTGATTGACTTGATTTAGTCTTATCATAAGCGGGAGTAGCTCAGTTGGTA
>NZ_DDYV01000063.1:176-5440 GCF_002348205.1 Desulfobacter sp. UBA2225
TTCCTTGGTAAGGAAGAGGTTCACCAGTTCGATTCTGGTCATGGGCTCCAAATTATGCTAAAGATTTATTCCGGCATAAAGTAAGGTGTTATTTGCCAGCCTAATAGTTAGGCGATGTAAGCAAATCAAAAATAAACGTCAAGGGGTTGAAAGTGGACAGAGTACTTATTGCTCTTGCCTGTACTGAGTGCAAGAGAAAAAATTATACAACGACCAAAAACAAACGCAGTACTCCGGACAAGATTGAATTTAAAAAATATTGCAAGTTCTGTAATAAACATCTCGTCCATAAAGAAACAAAAATAAAATAATTTACCATGCAGGTCAGTAGCTCCAATTGGTAGAGCTCCGGACTCCAAATCCGGCTGTTGGGGGTTCGACTCCCTCCTGACCTGCCATTTTTTTTATGGCCTCCTGATCGGTATTTAATGTCGGTCAGTTAGGTGTAAGTAGGTAAATCATCGGTGAAATATGTCGAGATTACAGAAAAAAAAGCCTCAAAGTGAAAAACGAAAGCGTGCTGTTGAAATTGACGGCGATACAGGTGTTGCTGTAAAATCGACTGCGCCAGGGAAGCTGATGCAGCCATCATCTGCAGCCAGGCCTGAAAAACCGGTGGGACAGCCTGGGGTAGATAATCTTTTTGCAAGGACAGCAGAGTTTTTTCGGGAAGTAAAGGTTGAGTTAAAAAAAGTTGTCTGGCCGACCCGGAAGCAGACAACCGGAACAACGGTTGTGGTCATTATTTTCGTGTTTATCGTTGCTGTTTTTCTGGGCGTTTTTGATTACAGTCTGTCCAAGCTTGTTCAAGTTGTCCTTACTTAGACTAAGGGAAATAAGATGTCTTTAAAATGGTATGTCGTCCACGTTTATTCCGGTCATGAGCAAAAGGTGAAGCTTGCCCTGGAAGAAAAAATCCAGGGTTTAAAACATCCGGAAAAATTCGGGGACGTCCTGATTCCTTCCGAAAATGTTGTTGAGTTGGTGGATGGAAAAAAAAGGCAGTCTTCCAGGAAGTTTTATCCTGGATATATTCTCGTGCGTATGCATCTGGATAACGAGACGTGGCATATTGTCAGCTCCACTGCAAAGGTTACCGGTTTTCTTGGTGGAAAAAATAAGCCTGCCCCCATAAGTGACAGAGAAGCCCAGATCATTATTGAAAAGATGGAGCAGGGTAAGGAGAAACCCCAGCCCAAATATTATTTTGAGCCGGGAGATGATGTGCGCGTTATTGACGGACCTTTTTCAAGTTTCATCGGTACTATCGAAGAAGTGTCTCCGGATAAGGAGAAGGTCAAAGTGCTGGTCAGCATTTTCGGACGCGCCACTCCAGTCGAATTAAATTTTATACAGGTAACCAAGATTTAGTCGGGTTATAAATAAAGAGTTTCAGGAGTAATAAAATGGCAAAAAAAGTAATGACACAGATTAAGCTTCAGGTTCAAGCCGGCAAGGCAAATCCGTCCCCCCCCATTGGTCCGGCTCTGGGGCAGCACGGTGTCAACATTATGGATTTCTGTAAAGCGTTTAACGCTAAAACCGCTAATGATGCAGGACAGATTATTCCGGTAGTTATCACTGTATATCAGGATAGGTCTTTCAGTTTTATAACCAAAACCCCGCCTGCTTCAAGATTGCTTCTGGCCGCAGCCAAGCTTTCCAAGGGGTCTGGAGAGCCGAATCGCGAAAAAGTCGGCAAGGTGACAAGAGATCAGGTTTTTGCGATTGCAGAAACCAAAAAGCCGGATTTGAATGCCTCGGATATTGATGCTGCCGTGAGAATTATTGAAGGCACTGCAAAAAGTATGGGAATAGAAGTCGTTTAACTTTCAAGTATAAGAGTGATTAAAATGCCTAAGCGGAGTAAAAAACATAACGAAGCACTGAGCAAAGTGGACAGAATGGTTCAGTATGGACCCAAAGATGCCCTGGAAATTGCTGTATCTTCCAGTTATGCAAAATTTGACGAAACGGTTGATGTCGCCGTAAGGTTGGGGGTTGACCCGCGGCATGCAGACCAGATGATTCGCGGAACCGTTGTTCTGCCCAATGGACTGGGTAAAGAGGTAAAGGTCCTGGTTTTTGCCAAAGGTGAAAAAGAACAAGAAGCCCTTGATGCAGGCGCAGACTTCATTGCCACAGACGAGATCGTTGAGAAAATTAAGGACGGATGGTTCGGGTTTGATAAAGCAATTGCTACACCGGATATGATGGGTACCGTCGGTAAACTGGGGCGTATCCTTGGTCCAAGAGGGCTTATGCCCAATGCAAAAACCGGTACCGTTACATTTGAACTTGCCAAGGCCATCAACGAAGTAAAAGCCGGTAAAATTGATTTTAGGGTTGAGAAAGCCGGTATCGTGCATGTCCCTGTTGGTAAAGTATCCTTTGGTCCCGAGAAGCTGTTGGAAAATGTAACCGTCTTTCTTGATAAGGTTGTCTCTCTCAAGCCTGCGGCAAGCAAAGGAACTTATCTGAAATCCATCTGCGTATCTTCAACAATGGGTCCTGGTATTAAAGTAGATCCTTTGTTGATAAATGGTTGATTAAATAAGTAATAAGCGTGTTTGGTGTTTGTTAAACGAAACACGCTTAAACCTGTCCTAGACAGTAGGTGCATATGATATGCATAATCGGATTTGCCGGCCTGCCGAGACAGAAAATAAATTTTGTTTTGGTTTCGTTGGCACCTTCGATACTAATTTATTTATGGAAGGAGGTGTAAAAAAATGCTGAATATTTCCCAGAAAAAAGAACTGGTCGAAAACCTTGCAAAGGATCTCGGCGATGCAGAGATTTCTTTCTTGGTAGACTACAAGGGTCTGACTGTGTCCCAAGTGACCGAACTTCGCGCAAAACTACGGGAAGTCGGTGCTCAAATGGCAGTTGTAAAGAATACCTTGATGAGACTGGCGGCCAAAGGGACCGGCTCCGAGGTCTTAATTGATCTTTTTAAAGGACCGAATGCGATCATCCTTTCCAAAGATGATCCTGTGGCACCTGCCAAGGTCATATCAGAATTTCTGAAAACCAATGAGAAAGTACAGCTCAAGGGTGGGGCCCTTGGCGGAAAATTTTTAAGCCCAGAAGATGTCACGCAGCTTGCGAAGATGCCTTCCAAAGAAGAGTTGCTGGCCAAACTGGTATATACACTTAATGCCGTTCCCACGAATTTTGTCAATGTGCTGGCTGGTGTTCCCAGATCTTTTCTTAATGTGCTTAATGCTGTTAAAGATCAAAAAGATGCAGCATAACTTAGAATAAACCAAAACTTTAAATTTATAAGTACGATTCAGATATTCGTATATTTTCAGGAGATAAAAATGGCTGATATTACAAAAGATGATGTAATTGAATTTATTTCAAATATGAGCGTTCTGGAACTTTCCGAACTTATTAAGGAACTTGAAGACAAATTTGGTGTCTCCGCAGCCGCACCTGTCGCCTTTGCTGCCGGTGCCATGCCTGCCGGCGCTGATGCAGGCGCTGCAGCAGAAGAAGAGAAAACAGAATTTGATGTTATCCTTGAGGTTGCCGGTGACAAAAAAATTAATGTAATCAAGGAAGTTCGTGCCATCACAGGTCTTGGGCTGAAAGAAGCCAAAGCACTTGTTGAAGAAGCTCCCAAAGCTGTAAAAGAAGGTATTGCCAAGGAAGAGGCAGAGAAAATCAAAGAACAGCTTGAGGGTGCCGGTGCTCAGGTGTCTGTAAAGTAGTTTAGCATAGCTGATAAGCACAAATATTTTGTGCATAAACTATACGCGGGGGCAAGGCCATTGGGTCGTGTCTCCGCTTTTACGGTTGGAAAAACTCACATCGGGAGATATCATGACCGGAAGTCTTTTGACGAACAAGCGTGTTAGAAAAGAGTTTGGCGGTAAATGTAAAATTATAGACATCCCTGATCTCATAGGGATGCAAAGAGAATCCTTTGAAGGTTTCCTTCAAAGGGATGTTTCCCCCCAGGACAGAGAGGAAAAGGGGCTGCATTCGGTTTTTAAATCCGTTTTTCCCATCAAGGATTTTACCGATACATCCTCCCTTGAATATGTCTCTTACTCCTTTGGGGATACCAAACACTCCATGCAGGAGTGTATCAGTCGCGGGATGACCTATGACATCCCGGTCAATATAAGGGTTCGGCTTGTCGTCTACGACTATGACAAAGATACAGGTGTGTCAACTATCCGTGATATAAAGGAGCAGGAAATATATTTTGGCACCATTCCATTGATGACGCCGAGGGGAACCTTCATCATCAATGGAACTGAACGTGCAGTTGTATCCCAGCTTCACCGGTCTTCCGGTGTTTTCTTTGATCATGACAAAGGAAAGAACTATTCCTCAGGTAAAATTATTTATAATGCGCGGATTATTCCAGTGCGTGGGTCCTGGATTGACATGGAAATTGATGCCAAGGATATTGTTTATATCCGTATTGACCGTCGGCGTAAATTTCCGGTTTCCATTCTTTTCAAGGCCTTTGGGTATACAGGGGAAGATATTCTTGACTTTTTTTACACCAAGGAAAAAATTGTCCGTAAAAACGGCTCTTATTTTAGAGAATTCATACCTGACAATTTGGTCCGCCAACGGGCCGGCTATGATATAAAATCTCCTGAAACCGGAGAGGTCGTGGTGAAGGCCGGTCGAATTTATATCATAGCCGGCCCGTTGGCNNGTCGTGGTGAAGGCCGGTCGAATTTTTACCAAACGTGCTTTAAAACAACTTGCCGATGAACATTTGGATTTTATTCCTATTTCTGAAAATGAACTCATCGGCAAAGCGTTCGCAAGTAATTTCTTCCTGGAAAGCAGTGACCAGGCTCCATTGTTTTACGCAGGTGCAGCCATTGCAGAGGACACCTTTGAACTGCTTGAAGAAAAAGATATTGATACCTTTGATATTCTTTATGTAGATCCCCGCAGTTCAGATTCCATGCGGAAAACCCTGTTGTCGGACAAGATAGAATCCAAGGAAGAGGCCTTAATGGATATTTATCGCAGGCTTCGTCCCGGCAATCCTGCTACCATTGAGGTAGCCCAGGATTTTATTGATCATCTGTTTTTCCGCCAGGCATATTATGATTTGTCTAAAGTGGGCCGTCTTAAGATGAATCATCGTCTCGGGGTGAATACGAAAATAGACGTAAAAACCCTGAGAAAAGAGGATGTGCTGCTTACGGCAGCGACGTTGATTGAACTCAAAGACACCCAGGGTCAGGTTGATGATATAGATCACCTTGGAAATCGGCGGGTCA
>NZ_DDYV01000178.1:0-9129 GCF_002348205.1 Desulfobacter sp. UBA2225
GAAAGAGAACAGCCATGAAACCATACGGCAGAAAAATAAAAAAACAGGTAGGCGAAATTCTTGCCCTTGGCAATCGCAGCCAGGCCCTAAACAGGCTGGCCCAGATTCCGGATGCCCAGCTCATCGGACATTTGTTCTCTTATTTTTACAACAAGGAGGAACTGATTAAGTTCCGCAGCGTAACCGCCATGGGGGAGCTTGCCGCAAGGATTGCGGATAATTCCATGGAAAAAGCCAGAATAGTTATGAGACGAATCATGTGGAATTTGAACGATGAATCCGGCGGCATCGGCTGGGGGTCCCCCGAGGCCATGGGAGAAATTTTAAGCAAAAGTCCGCCCCTGGCCCGGGAATTTAAATGCATCCTTTTTTCCTATCTGGATGACAAAGGCAACCATATAGAACATGAAATGCTCCAGCGCGGGGTTTTGTGGGGAATTGGCACATATCTTGGGACAGCACCCCAAAATATTACCGATATCGCCAGGGAACAGCTCCAGGCACATCTGTCCTCTACAGATCCGATAAAGCGTGCATATGCCCTAAGGGCACTGTCCAATGCCCGCGTTTTGGAATATATGCTTGTGCCCGATTTTATCCAGGCAGACAAAACAACCATTGATATTTACACAGGGTGGGATTTTACGGCTACCCGGATATCGGATATGGTTCATGCCTGCACCCCGGAACATGTTGTGGCAGGCAATGAATAATTACCAATTTTATTTACCCTGGTGTGAAACGATTAAAGAGAATTTGCCATGCTGAAAAAAAAATGTGACATAAACATCGAACGCACCATTGAACTGGCCTATGAAATGATAGAACTGGCACAGACCGGATATGAACACCATGAAGACCCCCACTGCGGTATACTTTATGGAATTTTGCTGGATACAGGGTACAAGATTCTTGATCTTGCACAAAAAGAGAAACAGGCCCATATTCTAAAAGGCTGGTGGCTTGAATCCATTGACAAAGGAATAATTTGATGAAAATACAAAAAAAACCGGTAATTGATCTTGGCTGCTGCAACCAGTGCGAGGTCTGTATTGATCTGGCGCCCCACGCTTTTAAAATGATTGATGCAGGTTATGTGGATGTACTACCCCTTGACAGCTATGAGGATGACGAAGATATTCTTGAAGCTGTGAAAAACTGCCCCCAAGACTGTATTTCCTGGGAATAATTCCTTAAAAAAAGTTCCCCTTCAGCCCCAGGGACTTGGAAAAATAGATGATATATTTTTTCCCAGTCCCTTACCGTTCGGACATTCATTCGGTAGCGCCCATTTTTTCTTTTTACAGATGCAAAAAAACATTGCGCATGATACACAAATGTGCCATTAAAAAGACCGTTTCAAGAACAGCCTGGTATCGATTACTAAAAGCGCGTTGCCTGGAAATCAAAAATGGAAAAGTTTACACATTCTCTGCTGGATTTGCACAATCTCAACCTCGTGGTGGACAATCTCAAACTTGGTGTCATGGCACATACCACCGAGCGTATCATCACTGTTTTTAATAAAGAAGCAGAAAAAATTACCGGATATAGTAAAAAAGAGGTCCTGGGTAAAGACTGTCACGATGTTTTCCAGGCACCGTTCTGCGGTTCCAAATGCTCTTTTTGCGATGATTCCCCGAAACTTTCCGCCGGAACCAAGGAGTACCCGGTTACCATAGTCACAAAAACAGGGGAGACCCGTCATCTGGAAATGACCGTTTACTGCATCCCGGACCATGACGGCGAAATCCAGGGAGTTGTGGCCTCGTTCCGGGATATGACCGATTCCATACGTCTGTCCCTGAAAGCCGAAGATCTTTCCAATTTTGCCGGCATCATCGGCAAGGACAAAGCCATGCATGACATTTTCCGGCAAATCCGGGATGTGGCGTTGTATAACTACCCGGTTCACGTATCCGGTGAAACCGGCACCGGTAAAGAACGGGTGGCCTATGCTATTCATGACATCTCATCCTACGGCAACGGCAGTTTCGTTCCGGTCAACTGCGGGGCCATCCCCGAAGGTATTGTGGAAAGCGAGCTGTTCGGCCATGTTAAAGGCGCATTCTCAGGGGCGGTCAAGGAACGTAAAGGTCGCTTTGAACTGGCCCATAAAGGCACCCTGTTCCTGGATGAAGTGGCGGAACTGCCCTTGAAAACCCAAGTAAAACTTCTACGGTTCCTCCAGGAGGGATCATTTGAAAAAGTAGGTGGAGAAAAAAATATCAGCGTGGATGTGAGAATCATTTCAGCCACCAACAAAGATCTGGCAGAAGAGGTCCGGGCCGGGGGGTTCAGGGAAGACCTTTATTACCGGCTCAACGTCATTCCCATCCACCTGCCGCCCCTGCGGGAAAGAAAGAACGATATCCCGCTTTTAGCCGAACATTTCCTGCGGGAGGCTGAAAAAGAAACTAAAAAGTCCGTGCCGGAACTCGCCCCTGACACCATTCGAGAGATGATGGACTACCACTGGCCCGGCAATGTCAGGGAATTAAAAAATGTGATCCAGTTTTCCGTGGTCCGGGCCCGGGGCAACGTTATTTTACCCACGGATCTTCCCTTTTTTGCATCCAACAGACAACCCATGCGGCCTCTCTTATCAAATGAGTCCTCAGAGTCTGGTGCGCAATTTACCCGGGGCAAGCTCAATCAGGAAAATGTCCAAGCCGCCCTGGTCAAAACCGGCGGCAACAAATCCAAGGCTGCCCGTGTGCTGGGCGTGGGCAGGGCAACCCTGTACCGCTTTTTAGTTGACCATCCTGCGATTAAATCATTTTCAGACACGTTCTAAGTTATTTCGGATGATTGAATTTCAAGATTGGGGAAACGCATCACAAAATATTTTTATGACGCGTTTCTCCGGAACATATCAAAGGGGGATTTAAATCAGGCCAAGAACGATGCCCAGAGCTCCCAGAAAGGAGTGGGAAAGGGCAACCCCCCAGATATTGGGTCGTTTTATAAATATTGTCCCCCATATCAGTCCGCTGATAAACGCAATGACAAGTATCTGCGGGTGTCTGTAAATAACGTGCAAAAAACAAAATGACAGGGTGGATATCCATAAAAACATGCGGTTGCTGCCGCTTTTAATCCGTTTCGTCTCTGTAAACAGAATGCCTCTGAAAATGATTTCCTGAACAGGTCCCAGAAAAAAGATATAAATCAGGTAAGTATGCGAAAAATAATAATTATGGTTTTTTGGTATTAACAATCCGGCTTTGTATGAGATATAAAGCGCCATACCTCCGATGGCACAAAACAGAAGATTCAGTGCCATGGCGCTTTTAAGGGTATCGATTCGAAAACCCAGTTCTTCCAGACGGTAACGCCTGTGAAAACAGAAATAAGCCAGCCCGGCCAAGGCGAAGAATAAAGCATAAAACCGGTGTTCAAATGGGATGATTTTCAACCAAATCAACGCCACAGGCGCATAGCAGATAAAAAGCAGAGACAACAATGGCTTGAACTGTCCAATAAAACGGCCACGGATATTGAATCCTGTTGTCAACTCCGGAATGGAAAATGAATTTAAAGTTGCTTGCTTTCGCTCCATTTGAGGCTCTAATTCTTTTATTTTTGAATTGTCTGAATAAAATTGACAAGTTAAGGAATATTAACACAAATCTAATACAAACAAAACAATTTTTCATTTTCTAAGCCATATCCGTGTTGCCTGCGGGTTTCTTCTGGGCCATATAATACAGCACCGGCACCGCCATCCTGGAAATCAGCAGGGAGGCAATCTCACCAAACATCAATGAAATGGCCAGGCCCTGGAAAATCGGGTCTGCCAGGATCACCGAAGCGCCCACAACAACCGCCATGGCCGTCAGGAGCATGGGCCGGAACCGGATGGCACCGGCTTCCACCACGGCCTCTGCCAGGGGCAGACCATGACTTCGGCGCAGTTCAATAAAATCCACCAGAATAATGGAATTTCTCACCACAATCCCTGCGCCGGCCATGAATCCGATCATTGAAGTCGCGGTAAAAAATGCCCCCAGGGCCCAATGGGCGGGCAGAATGCCGATCAAAGAGAACGGAATCGCCGCCATCACCACCACCGGCGTTACATAGCTTTTAAACCAGCCCACCATGAGCATATAAATGAGTATCATTACCACGCAAAATGCCAGGCCCAGGTCCCGGAACACCTCCAGGGTGATATGCCACTCTCCGTCCCATTTAATGGAGGGCTCGGACTCATTGAAGGGCTGCTTTAAATTATAGATGGTGACATGGTCCAGGCTTCCGCCAAAATCCTTGCCTGACAGCTGCTCAACGGCTTTATTCATCTCAAGTATAGGGTACAGCGGACTCTCCGCAGCGCCGGCAACATCGCCTGTCAGGTAAATCACCGGCTTCAGATTCTTCCGGTAGATAGGCTGATCCACGGGTGCCCGGCTCAAGGTCACAAGCTCTCGCAAGGGCGTCAGGGCCGAAGCAGGATTGCGCGGATTGCGCAGCCCGATGTTCAGAATAGAATCAATCCGGGCGCGTTCGGCTTTGGGCAGCTGAAATACGATATCTATTTCTTCCTTGTCCCGGGGCTGGTGGAACAAATCTACAGACAATCCGGAAAGCCCCATATTCACAGCCCGGGTGATGTCGCCTTCACTGATGCCGTTCAGCGCCGCTTTTTCCTTGTCCACCGTGATAATGGTCTTTTCGCGATCATTCTCACGGTACCAGTCGATATCCACCACACCATCCGTCCGGGTAAAAATTTGTTTAACCTTTTTGGCCAAAGCCAGGCGAGAGGCATGGTTGGGGCCGTAAACCTCGGCAACCAGGGTCTGAAGGACCGGCGGGCCCGGAGGAACTTCGGCAACCGCAATGGTGGCCCCGTATTTTTCAGCGATAACCGCCAAAGCCGGACGTACGTTTTTGGCAATGTCATGGCTTTGCCGGTCGCGATCATGTTTGGGTGCCAGGTTGACCTGAATATCTGCCACACTGGGACCCGAACGCATAAAATAATGCCGGACCAGGCCGTTAAAATTGTACGGAGAGGCCGTACCTGCATAGATCTGATAATCAGTGACATCCGGTTCCTGTTTGATGACCTGGGCCATCTCCATGGCCACCCGGGTGGTCTGCTCCAGGGTACCGCCTTCAGGCATATCCAAAATTATTTGAAATTCCGATTTATTATCAAAAGGCAACATCTTTACCTTAACCAGACCCAACACAACCAGGGCACAGGACCCCAACAGCATGGCAATGATGATACAGAAAAACAAGATACGCCAGCCGCCCTGGGAGAGCAACGGATCCATGATATGATGATAAAACCGGGTAAACGGATCATCCGGGGCATGGTCGGGATCATGGCCTTTTTCCACGGCCGTCATATCCCCGGATACGACTGCCTGTTTGCGCTTTAAAATATGGGTGGCAGCCCAGGGGGTGATAGTGAACGCGATAATCAGGGAAAAGACCATGGCAGCGGATGCCCCCACCGGGATGGGACGCATGTACGGGCCCATGAGTCCGCCCACAAAGGCCATGGGTAAAATCGCGGCAATAACGGCCCATGTGGCCAGAATGGTTGGATTGCCCACCTCGCTTACCGCAATGATGGCAATCTCCTTAAAGGAACGGGACCGGTTCTCGGGAAGCCGCATGTGTCTGACAATATTTTCCACGACCACAATGGCGTCGTCCACCAGAATGCCGATGGAAAAAATCAGGGCAAACAGTGTGATCCGGTTCAGGGTGTAGCCGTATAAATAGAAAAGCAGCAGGGTCAAAGCCAAGGTGGAGGGAATGGCCAGCATGACGATCAAGGACTCCCGCCATCCCAGGAAAATCAGAATGAGCAGGGCCACCCCAAACACGGCAATGCCCATATGTAAAAGCAGTTCATTGGATTTTTCAGCCGCGGTCTCTCCATAATCCCGGGTGACGGTGACCTCCACATCGCCGGGGATCAGACTGTCTTTAAGCTGATCCAGCTTGGTCAAAACCTGTTCCACCACATCAACGGCATTGGCGCCGGGCCGCTTGGCCACGGAAAGGGTCACGGCCGCTTCGGGATCGTGGCGATCTTTGCTCCCGAACAACACATAAGATTGCGGTTCTTCGGGCCCATCAATAATTTTTGCCACCTGGTGCAGGTATACAGGATTGCCGCTGTAGACACCGATCACGATATTGCCGATATCTTCTGCTGACGCAAGGAAAGTGCCGGTCTGGATGAGTAGTTCCCGGTTATTGGCCTGGGTGACACCCGAAATTGCCTGGCGGTTTGCCTGGGTGAGATGATCAATCAGATCAAAAGGTGTCATATTCCGGGCTGCCAGCTGCAAGGGATCAAACAGAACACGCACCTGGCGGCGGGTGCCCCCGATCAGTTTGGTTTCAGAGACTTCAAAGATGGATTTCACCTCATCATCCACCTGGGCGGCCAGCCTCCGCAGCATAAAATGGTCATAGGTTTTGGAATGAAAGGTCAACGCAAGAATCGGCACATCATCAATGGTGTGAGGTTTAATCATGGGCATGGAGACGCCATGGGGGATCCGGTCAAAATTGGTTTGCAGCTTCTGGTTGAGCCGGACAATGGAGGTTTCCAAATCCTGGCCCACATAGAAGCGAACCACCAGCATACTTTTGCCCGACATGGAGGTGGAGTAAATATACTCCACACCGGGCAGTTCATAGAGCAGCTTTTCCATGGGGATGCTCAGGCGCTGTTCCACCTCTTTGGCGCCGGCTCCGGGCATGGCAACCATGACATCAATCATGGGCACTTTAATCTGGGGTTCCTCTTCCCTGGGCAGCATCGTTATGGCCATGACCCCGAGCAGAAGCGAGGCAACGATACCGATCAGTGTCAGTTTGGATTCAACAAAGGTCGCGGCTAACCGGCCGGCAAACCCCTGGTGTTCGGGAGAGTGTTGTTGGTTCATAGGATTTCTCTATTCTATTTTTATGGACTTTTTATGGGCTGTCCGTCCACGAGATGCGCATTGTTTTGACAAATAACCGTTTCACCGGAATTGAGACCTGCGACAATCTCCGTCAGGCCATCCTGGTGCATGCCGGTTCGCACCAGACGAAGGTGGGCTTTGTTATCTGCAGCCACAAAGACCCGTTCCATCTGCCCCCGGAGCAACACGGTACCGTCGGGCACAAATAAAGACGTCTTGATCTGTCCGGGCAGTTTGACCCGGGCAAACTGCCCGGTGCGCAATTTCTCGTTATATGAAAGATCTATGGTGATCGGTGCTGTCCGGGAGGCAGGATCAGCCGAAGGCGCCACTTCCGCCACCTTGCCGTTCATGGTCAGTCCGGCCGTGGGGATAGTGACCGTAAGCGTCTGTCCCGGCCGGATCTGAAACACCAGGCTTTCGGGTACGGCACAAGCCACCTGCAGCTTCTGATCATTTTCCATACGCAGCAGCATCGTGCCGGGTGTCGCCAGCTCTCCGGCATTTACATTTTTCTGTGTAATCACACCTGAAAAAGGTGCGGTGATGGTGGCATAACCGAGCATGGTCCGGACTTCCTGCACAGCTGCATTGGCTACCGCGTAGTTATCCTGCATGGATTTGACGGTTTCCGCTGTGGTCGCATGTTTTTGTAAAAGTGTTTGTTCACGCAAAAGGTTGCGCTCGGCCTGCTTGAACCGGGCCTGGGCCTGATTGAGCTGAGCTGCGATCTCCCGGGCACTGATGTTAACCAGCAGATCGCCTGTGTTTACCCGGGAGCCCACGACCACCGGCACGTCGGTCACGACCCCGGTCACTTTGGCCGCAATGGCCGCACGTTCAACAGCCTGCAGGGTCCCCACGACCTCAACAAGGGTGGGCACGGTCTGTTCAATTACTATAGATGTCCGCACCACCGCAACAGGCAGCGCAGGGGAGACCTCCTGTGCATGGGCACCAAGCCCCGGCACCAGGATCATCATCAAAACAAACATAAAGTGTGTACGAATTTGCATTGTGATAACCATTGCCTTATTATTATTGTTCAGTATATTGAAGTAATCCGCAAGCCCGCCTTAAATTGGCAACCGCGATGCGCTGTTCAGCATTGGCCAGTGCCTGGCGTACCTGTGCTTCAGTCAGCCGGTTTTCCGTATCAATCAGTTCGGAAGAAAGTACAAGGCCGACGTTAAATCGTTCCCGGAAAAGGCGGGCGGACTCCTGGGCAGAGACCACCATTTTTTCGGTCACCCGGCACCGTTTGTACGTCTGATCAAGAGTCAAAACAGCCTGCCGAATTTCCAACCCATAGGCCAGTTCCATTTTTCGAAGTTCATCCTTTGCCTGGGCCAATGCAATGTCAGCCTGTTGAACCCTGGCGTCTGTCTGTTTGCCGTCAAACAGCGTCATATTGACGCGGATTCCGGCCATCCACGAATCGCCGGAGCCGCTGCCCATCTCAAAGCCCTTGTCTGCCTGATAGGACCCAAAAGCATCGGCTGTGGGGTAATATCCACTTTTGGCCTGGCGAAGTCCGGCCTGCCTTGCCTGAATCAGAAAGTGCATGGCCTTGATTTCCGACCTGCCTTTAAAATCAGGCTGAGTCGGCACCGTTTGCAAAGGGGTCTGGACAAGATTGATGTTCACCTGCTCTCCGGTCAGTCCCAACACATTCAAAAAACCTTGTTTTGAAAGGACAAGACCATGCTGTGCCTGAATCAAATCTTCGCCGGCAAGGGACTGTTGTACCTCCAGATTCAACAGCTCCTGTTTAAGCATGTCTCCCGCCTCAAACCGGGCCCTGGCCACCGCTATTGAGGCATCAATGGCCTGAACCGCGGCTTGTCTTGCACTGACATGTTCCCTGGCCTGAACAATGTTAAAAAATGATCTTACCACTGCAAAGCCAAGGCTGTTTTTAACGGCTTCTTCCTGGAGCATGGCCGCTTTTTCCCGGGCATTGGCTGCATCCACGACGGCCTGGTTTCGACCGCCGTTGTAAATCCGGTAAGTCAACTGAAGCATAAACTGAAGATCGTCGGTTTCGCCGGGGGCGTTAAAATCAATACTGTTGGAAAACACTCAATGCCGTTGACTTAAGAAATCCTTTTTCAATTCAATCGTAACATGCTAATATGTATGTCAATTTTATTGTAAACACATCAACAAAAAAAGGAGTGAAAAT
>NZ_DDYV01000018.1:0-12846 GCF_002348205.1 Desulfobacter sp. UBA2225
ATTCTTTTAACATTTCTCTCTCTCTCTCTATAAAATTCGAGGGGATGATCAGATCATCAGTACCAGATAATGATGATCCATACACAAATCTATGACTCAAGAACGCAGAATGCGTATTATCAAAATATTATCGGAATATCATCAATAATTCACAGATAACTCAAATTTAGAATTGCTGGATTTTACATACTTGCCTTCTCATTTGTTGTAAGATAATGGATAAGTGTATATTTCTGAAAAAAAGTTTGAATTCAGACTCTTGAGCATCTGTTCAACTTTTGTTATACCTTGCTCAGCAAAAAGCAACTTCCTATCTGTCCGGAAAAAATCTCCATCCAGGCCTGCATGGCCCATGGGCATAATCCGGACGCGGTGTTCTGTAAATTCTGTTCAGAGCACCTGAATCCTTCAAGCGGCAAATAAGACCTGATCAATCCGGAAGGGCCGGACGAACACCTATCTGAATTTAACATGAGGAAATGACGTGAACCGGAAAAAACCGAATCTGTGGGAATATGTCCCCCTGGCAGATTATGCCGCTCCCCAGGCCACCATCGCCCGCACCATAAAACGCGGGATAAAGGATATTTGGCAACGATTTCAGCGGAACGACACCCAGGTCCATGACCATGCTCAGAATTTGGAATACCTGCCGCGTTCTGCCCTTGAAAAAGTTGCGCCCCTCTCTAACTGCTCCGAGGCTGTCCGGGCGCTTGAAATCGCGGTAAAAGAGAAAACCGGATCGGCGCAGGCCCCGTCTGTTATGATGGTTGCGGGCCTGCCCGGCAGCGACAATGCCCAGATCCTCTCCCGTCTGGCCAAGGCCTTGGGATGGCGGCTGATTCCAGCGCCGGATCCACAGCAGATTCTCAGCCAGGACCTGACATGGCTGGAGTGGACAAAATGCGCAGATACCCCTGGATAGTCCCCGACATAGCTAAAACCTATCTGCGCCATGTTCGCGGACTGACCCTGGTCCGCCAACTCCTGGCGAGCATCAATTCAAAGGCTCTGGCGCCTGGTGTTATCGGATGCAATTCCTGGGCTCTGTCTTATTTGCGACGCATACTCCCGGTCCCGTTTCCAAAGACGGTGGTAGCCCAGGCCTTTGACGATCTTTCCATAGGCAGATGGCTTAGCCGGAGAGCAGATGATGGATGCGGCCGGCAGATACTCTTCCGCCAGGCAAACAACGCAGAAACAGTTCTGCCTGCAGATGCCGATACCAGGGCAAGCGCCTTTATCAATCAGCTGGCAGCCCGCAGTTTCGGTATACCGGGCATTGCCCTTGAGATCTGGCGGCGGGCCCTGAAACGCGAACCGGATCAGACCGCCGGTGATCAGGCGTCTGAAACAGGACCCGCCGACGGAATCACCATCTGGGTGGAGCCCTGGGAAAAAATACCATCTCTTGTTGTCCCTTCGGACCTGGGGCCGGCATCCCCGATCCTCATGCACACCCTGCTGCTTCATAACGGCTTGCCCCGGGACCTTGCCGTGGACCTGCTTCCTTTTCCCGCTACTGAGGCAGGCCGGACACTTCTTACGCTGACTGACGCAGGAATTGTGGAAACCCACCAGGGAGAGTTGAAAATATCGGCCCATTGGTATCCGTTCGTGAGAGCCCACCTCAACGGGGAAGGCTATCTGACAGACAAATTCTAAAGGAGGATTGGCCCATGGAATTTTTCCAGCAGATGAACCAGGAAACCGTTATCCGGGTCGTTTTGTTGGCCAGCCTGGCCCTGGTGCTGATCGGACTCAGTCAGAAGGTGATTCCGTGGATAGCGGACCGACTCTCGGGCCGGCATCGGCTCTATCTCCTGGCCACAGTACCGCTGACCCGTCTTGTCATCATCCTCGCCTCTGTGTGGATGATCATCGCCATTGTCGTGGATCCAAAAGCGCAAAATATATTTGCCCTGCTGGGGACCCTGGGTCTGGCCCTGGGGTTTGCTTTCAAGGACTATGTCGGCAGTCTCATCGCCGGAATCGTCACTCTCTATGAACAGCCCTACCGACTTGGGGACTGGATCTCTGTGGACGAGGTTTACGGAGAGGTCAAATCCATCGGCATGCGGTCCTATGAGATACTCACCCCTGATGATACGGTGGTGGTGATCCCCCACCTGAAGCTATGGGGGGGGAAAGATCTTCAATGCCAACGACGGCAGCCGCCACCTCCAGTGTGTTGCCAGGTTTTACCTCCACCCCGAGCACGACCCCAGGCAGGTAATCCAGGCCCTGGAAGATACGGCCATGACCAGCGCCTATCTCCAGCTGTTAAAACCGGTGGCTATCCTTGCCTCGGAAGGGCCCTGGGCCACGAAATACAGGATCAAGGCCTATCCGGTGGACCCCCGGGACCAATTCCGGTTCACAACCGACCTGACCCTGAGGGGAAAACAGGCCCTGATGGCCTTGGGAGTCCGTTTTCCTGCTCCCGGGGTCCCGGACAGCGGGGAAGGGGCATGAACCCGTACACTCCGAAAAAAAGAGCATATCCCAGGCAGCACTATCAGAATTGATAGACTTTAAAAAATATTTTTGGGGGACAAATTGTCCCCCAAAAACATGGCGTTATTTTAGTTTTGAGCCTTTTCCATGGCCCGTTTGAATCCGGGCATGGCATTTGTAATGGACTGTTCACGAACGGCATAGGAGAGTCGAATATGGCCGGGGCCACCAAATCCTGAACCGGGTACGGCCAGGATGTTCTCTTCTTTAAGCAGACCTGCAAATTCCACATCATTCTCAATGGGGGTCTTGGGAAACAGGTAGAATGCACCGTCGGGAACATTAAACTCATACCCTGCCGCAGCAAGACCCTCACAGATCATGTCCCTGCGTTTGCGATAGATATCAATATCCACACATACGCCCTGCAGCTTTCCCACCACCTGCTGAAACAGGGCCGGGGCGTTCACAAACATCATGGTATTGGCCACACCCGCGGCTGACGCGATCATTGCCGCATCTTCAGCCCCGGGATGAACCGCAAGATATCCCACACGTTCACCGGCCAGGGAGAGTTCCTTGGAATAGGAGGTCAGCACAATGGTATGGTCATATACGCCAAACATCCAGGGCACATTCACATCATAGGCAATTTTGCGGTAGGGTTCGTCCGAAATCAAATAAATGCGTTTACCAAACACCTGACTTTTCTTTTCCAGAAGCTGCCCCAGCTCATCCAGTTCCTGTTTGTTATATACCACGCCCGTGGGGTTGTTTGGCGAATTGATCAACATGACGCGTGTATCTCTATTAATAGCAGCGTCAATGGCCCCAAGATCGAGATGAAAGTCGGGCTTGGTAGAGACGGTTTTAAGATTGGCTCCGGAAATAAAAGCATACTGGTTGTACCCCACAAAATATGGGGCCGGCACCAGGATCTCTTCGCCCGGATTAACCAAGGCTTTTAAGGCATCATTCAGAGCACCCGCAGCCCCCACACTCATGACCACCAAATCCGCAGTCATCCCAACCCCGCACTGGGCGTTCAGGTAATCGGCCACGGCCTGGCGCACCCAGGGGTATCCTGCATTGGGCATATATCCGTGAGAAGTTGCGGCATCATTGATCAGACCCAGCAGCGTTTCCTTGACCACCGGCGGCGGCGGGACATCGGGATTTCCCAACGAAAAATCAAACACGTTATCAGCCCCGAACTGTTCTCTCATCCGGATGCCCTCCTCGAACATTTTTCTGATCATGGATGCGGATTTTACGATTCCAACCATCTTGTCTGCAATTGGCATGGCAGCACCTCTTTGTTATGTTAAGTTAAGTGTAAATCAATATTTGGAAGACACCATAACGTAAAACGCTTTAAACCAAAACGGTTAATTTATCCACGCACAGGCCAATCTCATTTAAATATCTCCTGGAAACAATAAGGAGGGTCAATCTTGGATAAAATTGTTGTTCTTGCATCTTGCCTTATTCAATATATTCCAGTATAACTTAATTAAATTAATTATTTATAAACTTATAGGAGGCAAAAACATTGAATAAAATTGCTGTACTTGCCGGAGATGGTATTGGTCCTGAGGTCATGCCACAG
Source organism: Desulfobacter sp. UBA2225 (assembly GCF_002348205.1). Lineage (NCBI taxonomy): Bacteria > Pseudomonadati > Thermodesulfobacteriota > Desulfobacteria > Desulfobacterales > Desulfobacteraceae > Desulfobacter > Desulfobacter sp. UBA2225. Next base: position 4,067 of record NZ_DDYV01000018.1, read on the forward strand.
GCAATCAGAGTGCTTGATAAGGCCGCTGAACTTTTTGATTTTGAATTATCCTATGAATATGCAGATGTGGGCGGTGCCGCCATTGATAATCATGGCAAAGCGCTGCCGGCCTCAACCCTGGCATTGTGCGAAAAAAGCGATGCCATTTTGTTTGGTTCGGTGGGGGGACCTAAATGGGAACATCTGCCACCGGAGCAACAGCCTGAACGTGCGTCGCTTTTGACGCTGCGCAAACACTTTGGTTTATACTGCAACCTAAGACCCTCCAAAGTATTCCCTTCCCTTGCGTCCGCCTCCCCCCTGAAACCGGAAATCATAAAAGACGGATTTGACATTTTATGTGTCAGAGAACTGACCGGCGGGATCTATTTTGGTGTACCCAGGGGCAAAAGAGGCAGCGGCCAGGAGGAAACCGCATTTGATACCATGGTATATTCCAGATTCGAAATTGAGCGGATTGCCAAAATGGCGTTTGAGGCCGCCAGGAAAAGACGCAGCATTGTAACCTCTGTGGATAAGGCCAATGTACTCACCGCCATGGTTCTGTGGCGGGAAGTGGTCATAGAAGTCTCCAAATTATATCCGGATGTCACCTTGAATCATATATACGTTGACAATGCCGCCATGCAGCTTATCCGAAACCCCCACCAGTTTGACGTGCTTTTATGTGGAAATATGTTTGGTGATATTATATCTGACGAATGTGCCATGATTACCGGATCAATGGGGCTGCTCTCCTCGGCAAGCCTGAATGAAAAAAAATTCGGCCTTTATGAGCCGGCCGGCGGCTCTGCGCCGGACATTGCGGGCAAAGGTATAGCCAACCCCATTGCCCAGATCCTGTCCGCGGCCATGATGCTGAAATATTCCTTTGAACAAATCCGGGCAGCTGATGCCATTGAAGCCGCAATTTCCGACGTTCTTGATCAAGGAATCCTCACTGCAGATCTGACGGATAAAAAAGAAAATGCTGTCAATACTGAGGAAATGGGAACTGAAATTATCAATGCTCTGACAAAGACTCACAGAGCCTAACGCATCATTATTTAACCCTGCACACCCCGGCCATCAAGAATCTTTTTCTCGATGGCCGGTTTTTTTGTCTTTATTTATTTGTGTATTCCTCAAAAACACAAAGGGCTTTTGAGTTTCCTCAAAAGCCCTTTGCTTTATTTGTGGCGGGAGTGACGAGACTCGAACTCGCGGCCTCTAGCGTGACAGGCTAGCGTTCTAACCAACTGAACTACACCCCCGTAACTTGTCTGCTGTGGTGGGCGATGCAGGGATCGAACCTGCGACCTCCACGATGTCAACGTGGCACTCTAGCCATCTGAGCTAATCGCCNNACTCTACCAGCTGAGTTAATCGCCCGAAACGGAAGCATATATACCAAGCACCAATCTGTGTGTCAAGTAAAATTATTATTATTTTTTATTTTTTTTACCGCCCCTTGGAATTCAATCAAATCCTTGCAATATTACGGGGACATTGATATGCTACCCTATTAATATGTAACCATTATAGAATAATTGGATGCAAAATCTTATCATCTCTTTTCCTGACAACAATCAAAATAAAACAAGGGCTGTCTTACGTATAAAGTCCCTGATTTATAGCGTTATAATGTCAGCAGCAAAAGTTTAATTTAGGAGTCGATAATGGAACCTGTTCAGGGATACCTGGAAATCATGGACAAGGGGTTTGGTTTTCTAAGGAATATTGAAGAAAATTTCAATCCCAAGCCTGAAAATCCCTATGTACCCAACAGCCTGATACGCAAACTCAATCTCAGGGAAGGAAGCTTTATTCAGGGTTATGGAGAAAAAAAGAGCCCACAGAATGTAAACATTGCGCTCATACGTATTGAGACCATCAACAACCTTCCCTTTGACGAGTTCATAAGAACGCCAATGCTCCAGGAGCAGGTCAGCATCAACCCCTTTGAAAGGTACCATCTTGCCCAGGGGCCTGATGACTTAACAGGAAAAGCGTTGGATCTGATTGTTCCGATCGGCATGGGGCAGCGAGGTTTGATCATCTCCCCGCCAAAATCCGGAAAAACAACAATTTTAAGACACATGGCCAATTCGGTGGTTCTCAATCACCCTGATGCCGAGGTATTTGTCCTACTTGTGGATGAACGGCCTGAGGAAGTTACCGATTTCCAAAGAGGACTGAAAGAGGCCCATGTGCTCTATTCTTCTGCTGACCAACAAACCGGCCAGCATATGAGGATGACCCGACTTGCGATGCACGCGGCCATCAGATGCACGGAAATAGGCCAGGATGCCGTAGTTTTCATCGACTCTTTAACCCGGATGACCAGGGCGTTTAATATTGATACCGATTCCTATGGCAAAACCATGAGTGGCGGCCTTGGCGCCAATGCAATGGAGTTTCCCAGAANNCTTACAATCATCGCTACCATTCTGGTCGAGACCGGCAGCCGTATGGATGATGTTATTTTCCAGGAATTCAAAGGCACCGGCAATATGGATCTTTATCTGTCCAGGGAGTGTGCTGAACAAAGAATCTGGCCGGCCATTAATATCAACAAATCCGGTACCCGGAAAGAAGATCTGCTCATGGAACCTGAAGAATATGAGGCCATGGTGAATATTCGCCGCAGCCTTGGGTCGTTAGATGAAGTCACAGCCATGTCACAGTTTTTGTCCATAATCGAAGATGGCGTATAAAGACAGTACGTTCCCATATCTTTAAAAATAAAAAAATCGCGGCACTCATTCAAGTGCAGCGATTTATTATTTTGACATGCCCAAAGAACTTGTTAAAAGGCAGACACTATACGACCAAGGCATGCTCAAGCACTTCAGACATACTTTCCACATAGACGATATCAAGCTGGTTTTGAATCGTTTTGGGAACGTCTATGATGTCTTTTTTATTTTCCTCACAGAGAATAACCTTTTTAATCCCATTGGCATGGGCAGCCAGAAGCTTTTCCTTTAGGCCGCCAATGGGCAGTACCCGTCCGCGAAGCGTAATTTCCCCTGTCATGGCCACTGTCCGGCTTACGGGGCGACCAGTGAGAATGGAAACCACTGCCGTGCACATGGCAATGCCGGCTGAAGGCCCGTCCTTTGGAATAGCCCCTTCGGGCACATGGATATGGATGTCTGTATCCTTGTAAAAGTCTTCCCTGATGTTAAGACTGCCACTCCTTGAACGGACATAAGATACAGCTGCCTGAGCGCTTTCCTTCATCACATCCCCAAGTTTTCCGGTAACCATGACTTTTCCCCTGCCCGGCATAGTTACAGCCTCAATGGTTAAAAGCTCACCGCCTGCCTGGGTCCAGGCCAGCCCGGTAACAATCCCGGTTTTATCTTCCTGCTCCAGAATGGAATTTCTAAATTTAGACTGCCCCAGATATTTTGAAACCGTATTTGCCGTAACCTGATATTTTTTACGTGTATTGGTCCGCACGATTTCCGTGGCAATTTTTCTAAGCACAGAAGAAAGCTCACGCTCAAGATTTCTCACCCCGGCTTCCTTGGTGTACTGCTTGATAATCATTTCAACAGCAGCTTTTGAAAAATAGATTTCGCGGTCATCCAGCCCGTTTTCCTGCATCTGCTTGGGAATCAGGTAGCCCGTGGCAATCTGATATTTTTCATAATCGGTATACCCTGGTATATGGATCACCTCCATGCGGTCACGCAGGGGAGCCGGGATCTCATACAGGGTGTTTGCTGTGGTGATAAACAAAATTTCTGACAGATCGTAATCAACTTCAAGATAATGATCGTTGAAATTCCTGTTCTGTTCAGGATCCAGAGCCTCCAGAAGAGCGGAAGAGGGATCACCTCTAAAATCACTGGTCATTTTATCAATTTCGTCCAGGCAGAATACCGGGTTATTATATCCCACTTTTTTCAAGGTTTGGATAATCTTTCCAGGCATAGCACCTACATAGGTTCTTCGGTGCCCTCGAATCTCGGCCTCATCACGGACCCCACCCAGGGAAATCCGGGCAAAGGAACGTCCGGTGGCCGCCGCCACAGACCGGGCAAGGGATGTCTTGCCGACCCCCGGAGGTCCCACCAGACACAGAATCGGACCTTTTATTTTTTTAACCAGAATCTGCACAGCCAGATACTCAAGGATTCTCTCCTTGGGTTTTTGCAAACCGTAATGGTCCCGATCCAAAATCTGTTCAGCTTTCACAAGTTCATTTTTGACGCGTTTTTTCCGGTACCAGGGCAGGGAGACCAACCAGTCGATGTAATTTCTAACCACTGTTGCTTCCGAGGAGGTTGCAGACATCAGCTTAAGCTTTTCCAACTCTAAGCGCACAACACCAGCGGCCTCTTTAGGCATGCGCTTGGCCTTGATCCTTTTTTCAAGATCAACAAACTCAGCACCCTGGCCATCCTCGCCCATTTCCTTTCGGATCGCCCGCATCTGCTCGTTAAGGTAGTGGCGTTTTTGAAGTTTATCCATCTGTTCTTTGACCCTGCCCTTGATCTTTTGGGACATGGAAAAAACTTCAGTCTCTTTCTGGATAAACTTTAGGAGCAAAAAGAAACGTTCTTCAATATCACCGCACTCCAACAACTTCTGCTTATCCTGAACCTTGAAAGGCAGTTGGGCGGCAATGGTATCGGCATACCTTGACGGATACTGCTCCAAGGCATGCAGCCCCTTGAAAAAACTTTTGGAAACCACTCCAGACAAGGCGACATAATGCTGAAACGCTTCATGAACCGTCCGGATGGACGCCTCAGTATTGGCATCGGTCAACTGTTTTTCAGGAACGCCCACATAATCAACAACCTGAAAACTGTCCTGATCAAACATTTTAATGATACAGCCCCGGCAAACCCCTTCAACCAATGCCTTTACCGTACCATCGGGCAGGCGTAACAACTGGGTGATCCGGGCCTCGGTTCCCACCTGAAAAAGATCCTGAATAGTGGGTTTCAGAACATCAGGATCTTTCTGGGTCGTAAGAAAAATTTTCTTATCTCCGCCCATGGCCTGGGAAAGCGCCTTGATGGATTTTTCTCTTCCCACAAAAATAGAGGTTGTCACAAAGGGAAAGAGAACAATATCCCTCAGCGGCACCAAAGGAAGAGTTTTCTTCTCCTTTTCATGTCCATCCTCAGGATTGAAAAAACGGGAAATACTGATCATGGATGGAAACTTTCTATCTAAGCCTGCTTTTTGGGCTGTTCATACAGCAAGATGGGATCCTCGTTGTTTAACACCACTTCTTCGCCCACCACACATTCAACCACATCTTTTTTGGAAGGAAGTTCATACATGATGTTCATCATGGTTTCCTCCATAATGGCACGCAGCCCTCTGGCCCCGGATTTTCTGGTAACGGCTTCCTTGGCCATGGCTTCAAGGGCCTCATCCGTAAACTGCAGATTTACCCCTTCAATGCGAAAAAGCTCCTGATACTGCCGAACCAGTGCATTCTTTGGCTCGGTCAGAATCTTGACCAAAGAGCTTTCATTGAGTTCACCTATGGACGTTATGATAGGCAGGCGTCCTAAAAATTCGGGGATCAGACCGAATTTAATCAAATCTTCGGGCTTTACCCGCTCCAGCAGCTCTCCGATATTCACATCCTTTTTATCTGCGATTTTGGCACCAAACCCCATGGTCTTCTGGGTCAAACGGCGCTCAACCACTTTCTCAAGACCATTAAAGGTCCCACCGCAGATAAACAGGATATTTGAGGTATCCACCTTTACATAATCTTGCTGGGGATGTTTTCTTCCCCCCTTGGGAGGTACTGAAGCGATTGTACCCTCAATGATCTTGAGCAGGGCCTGCTGAACCCCCTCTCCAGAGACATCCCGGGTAATTGAAGGGTTGTCCCCCCGCTGGGAGATTTTATCTATCTCATCAATGTAGATAATACCTTTCTGGGCCTTTTCAATGTCATAATCAGCATTTTGAACCAGTGAAAGAATGATATTCTCCACATCCTCGCCAACATAGCCGGCTTCGGTCAGGGCCGTGGCATCGGCAATGGCAAAAGGGACATCCAGAAACCGGGCAAGCGTCTGGGCAAGAAGGGTTTTCCCACATCCGGTGGGACCTATGATCAGAATATTGCTTTTCTGAATCTCGACGTCATCACCCCTTTTTACCAGATGTGAAGCCAGACGTTTATAATGGTTGTAAACCGCCACGGACAAAACTTTTTTGGCACGATCCTGTTCTATAATATATGAATCAAGCTGCTCCTTGATCTGCTTTGGCACCATGAATTCCTTGGCACCCTCGGGCTCGACAGCCAGCTCTTTTTCTTCATCTTCAATAATCTCACCGCACAGCTTAATACATTCATTGCATATATATACGCTGGGCCCGGCTATCAGCTTTTTTACTTCCTTTTGGTTTTTACCGCAGAATGAGCAGAAAAACTGATCGTTTGTATCCTCTTTTTTGGCCATATTTTATGACTCCTTTGACGCTTCCTCCTCAGAGGTCTCTTCCAATTGGCTTCTGTCACTGACCACACGGTCAACAATGCCGTATTCCAAAGCTTGCTGCCCGGACATGAAAAAATCACGCTCCGTATCAGCTGCAACCTTTTCAATATCCTGTCCCGTATGCTTTGATAAAATTTCGTTCAAAACATCTTTCATTCTTAAAATTTCGGTGGCTTGAATCTTGATGTCAGTGGCCTGGCCCTGGGCCCCCCCCATTGGCTGATGAATCATAATCCTGGCATTGGGCAGGGCAAACCGTTTGCCGGCTGTTCCGGCAGTAAGAAGCAGCGCCCCCATACTGGCTGCCTGGCCAATACACACCGTTGCCACATCCGGCTTGATGTACTGGATGGTGTCATATATGGCCATGCCTGCTGTAACAACGCCGCCCGGGGAATTGATATAAAAATTGATATCTTTATCAGGATCTTCGGATTCAAGAAACAGCATCTGTGCAACAATGAGGTTGGCAACTTCATCGTCGATGGCAGATCCTAAAAAAATAATCCTGTCTTTTAAAAGCCGTGAATAGATATCATAAGCACGTTCTCCCCTATTGCTCTGCTCAACAACCATTGGAATAAGAGGCACGATTTAACTCCTTGTCATGATCTAAAATATTATTTTTTACGCTTCTGCACCTTCTTCTTCAGTTTGTGCATCAGCGGCTTGCGCATCTTCCGGCGTCACTTCAATTACGCTGCTTTTTTCTATTATAAGATCAATGGCCTTTTTTTCAAGCTGGGTATGTTTATAATATTCAAGCTGACGCTGGTCCAGGTTGAAAAAATTCTTGATGGCATCTTTTGTCGCACTCATGGCCTGGGCCATCTCTTCAAAGCTTGCATCAAGTTCTTCATCGCTAAGCTCAATCTTCTCCTGGGCAATCATCTTATCCAGAACCAGGTGACGGCGGGCCTGCTTTTCAGCCACATACCTGTATTTTTCCTGCATAAGTTCCCGGCTTAAGCCGACTTCTTCAAGGGAGGTATTGTTCTGGGAATAGGCTTGTTCCGTTTCGGAAATAATCCCGTTAAGCTCACCTTCAACCAGGGCTTGAGGAACTTCAAAGTCTATTTTTTTAAGGATTTGACTAAAAACCTGTTCGCTCATCTCATGCTTGACCCTCTGGGCAATCCCTTTTTCCAGGTTATCCCGGATGGCAGCTTTTACCTCATCAAGGGTTTTGTATTGTTCAAGGCCTTTTACAAGATCATCATTGGCTTCGGGCAGCACCTCTTCCTGGATCTCCTTAAGTGTAACCTTATATTCAATGGTTTTTCCTTTCAGATTCTCATCATGAAAATCATCTGCGTAAACCACTTCAATGTCCAGATCCTGAACCGGAATGGCACCGATAAGTTTTTCGGAAAATTCCTTAGGCAACGGCGCCATGTTAATAGCCGTAACATAATTTTCAACTTTAGGGGTATGCTCAAAGGCTTCGCCATTTAAAAAGCCTTCATAATCAATCAGAACAAAGTCGCCTTCTTTTACCGGACGCGCTTCTTCGACCTTCCGCTTTGTGGCCATGGTCTTTTGCAGCATATATATCTGGCTTTCAATCTCAGCCTCGCTTACTTCATAAAGAGTCTTTTTAATTTCAAGACCTTGGAAATCAATATCATCCAGTTGGGGTTTAACCTCCACAGTGATCTCAAATGCATAATCAGCATCCGGCTTGAGTTCCGGCGGATCAAGTTGGGGCCCGCCCACGATATCCAACTTATGATTTTCAACAGCTTCAATAAAAGATTCCTGGATCAGGCGCGGAGCAACCTCGGCATGAACGTCTGCGGCAAACCGGTTTTCAAGCACTTTTCTGGGAACTTTTCCTTTTCGAAAACCTTTGATCTCGACCGTTTTTTTCAAATTGGCATAGGCTTTATCTAACTCTTTGGAAATTGTTTCCTTAGGGATTTCAAAAGAAAGCACTTTTTTAATACTGCTCTGATCTTCGATTTTTACCTGCATGATTTTGTCCTGTTTAATCCTGTTAATTGGCGTTTTTTCTTCAACGCACCTTCAAAAAATAATAATTGTACCCTAACTGATTCATTACATGGCACAAACACTTTACACAAAGTTTATTAAGATACCCCGTCTTCATGGTGGTGTCAAGGAAATTGCCACACCCCCATAGATAGGCCAACGGCTGTGCCATGTAGCTTTTGACTCCATTTCAAAATTATGGGACGGGGCTGACAGGCAAGATTGATCTTGATTTTTTTTATTCCAAATGATAAATGTTGTTTTTATTTTATCGGGGCGTAGCGCAGCCTGGTAGCGCGTTTGCTTGGGGTGCAA
>NZ_DDYV01000348.1:0-10489 GCF_002348205.1 Desulfobacter sp. UBA2225
CTTACGGGATTTTTGGGATAGGCTAATGATTTATCGTCAATGTCAGGAGCTTGAGGTTGGAAAAAGGCCCTAATCTGCTAATCAGCGCCCTCCCCTTCCCTTTTTGTGTATGCACTTACCTTGGGGGGGTTACAAAGGTTGCTTCGGCCTTAACAAAAGCTGGTGACCGGGACTGAAACAGCGCTGCCGGACAATGCCAAGAACCATGCTCACGGTCAGGGTCGTGGATGCCACCAGCATGAACATCACCACGATCTGGTAACGGATGGCGAGCATTGGATCCTCACCGGAAAGAATTTGGCCGGTCATCATCCCCGGAATAAAAACAATACCGACGCCTGCCAGAGAGTTGACTGAAGGAATCATCCCGGCTTTAAGGGCATCCCTGAAGATATCCTGTGAGGCTTCAACGGGTGTTGCGCCCAGACAAAGTTTCATCTCCACCAAATCCCGTTTGGCTTTTAAATCAGAAAGCAGCCGATCCAGTGACAGACCCAGGGCGGTCATGGAGTTGCCTGCCACCATTCCGGCTATGGGAATAAAGTACTGGGGATGCCAGAAAGGTCTGACGCCGACAATCAATCCGGTAACGATGCCTGTAACGACTGCATACACCAAAAGCATAGAGATAAATGAGGGAAAAACAAAAGGGATGCTTTTTTCCGAAACATTGCCCCTGACAATACGGACTGCAAATGCCACCATGACGCAAAACAGCAAAAGAACGATCCAGGCAGATGCCATGCCGAATATAAAACTGAGGACATACCCCATGATCGTCAGTTGAAGAACGCATCTTACCGCTCCAGTGAGAATGGATTTTCCAAGACCGATACGACTCCACATGGAAATTGCGCCTGCGGCAACAATAAAAAGAGATGCAAGTGCAAGCTCAGTTGCACTGATATCCATAGCTCCTGTTGTCAACGGCATACCAAGACTCTCCCTTGGTCAATGGTGATTTCCATCACCGCAACGTTTTTTGGCAAAAATTTGTCATGGGTAATCATGACAATGGTGGAGCCCTGTCGGTTGAGATCTTCCAGCAGTTCATGAACATAGCGTCCGCTTTCACGGTCCAATGAAGATGTCGGCTCGTCAAGCAGCAATACCTTTGGACCGGTCAGCACAGTTCTCAGAAGGCTCAACCGCTGCCGCTGCCCGCCGGAAAGCGCCGCACCGGAATCACGAAGCCCGATGTCTTTCATTTTCACCCTGTCAAGCAGCTGTTTCAGCCTCTGATCAGATGGTTTTGCTTTTTCTTTGTTTACGCGAAAACAAAAGGGCTGGAGCAAAATATCTTTGACGGATAGATCGGGGATGACCGGTGTCTGCTGAAGATAGGCCACCTGTTGCCGCAGTTCAGAAGGATTACAATCCGTAAGGTTTTGGTCCAGGTAGCTGATCTTTCCCGTGTCTGGCTCCTCCAGGCGGTTCATCAAGCGCAGAAGGGTTGATTTCCCGGCCCCGGACGGCCCGTGGATCAAAGCGAACACATCCTGAGGCAGGGTAAAACTCTGATCATCCAGTATGACCCGTTCGCCATGCCAGGCAAACGAGACATCATGAAATTCAAAACACGGAATTTGATGATTCATCTGTCAATCGCCTTAATATTAAAGCTGCTTTGTACCATAATTTAAGGAAGAAAATTGCGGTGCACCTTTCGGACAGAAAGATTATCCAGTCCTTCTATTGGGATAGGGTATAAGCTGGTAATATGAGGTTTCCACAGCTGCTATAAACTTTTTTTGATGGTCTGACAGATTTTCTCACAGCATTGCCGGGTTAAATTTTCTTCAGGCCCTTCAACCATAACCCGGAGCAAGGGTTGTGTACCGGAATACCGCACAAGTACCCTGCCCTGGCTGCCGAGTTGTGATTCAACTTCTTTAATGGTATCTGCAACAATGGGAACTTTCATAAAATCCGGCCTGGATGCGTCCACCTTAACATTGATCAGGACCTGGGGGTAAACGGTCATAACCATAGAAAGTTCGGATAACGGTCTTTGGGTTTCCAGCATCACTTCGATGAGCTTTAATGCCGATAATGCACCATCCCCTGTGGTCTGTTCATCCAGAAAAATCATGTGGCCTGAATCTTCCCCGCCCATAACGGCACCAGTCTCTTGCATGCGCTCCAACACCTTTCTGTCACCGACTCCGGTTATTTCGTGCTTAATATCCAACTGTGCCAGTGCGTTGCCAAACCCCACATTGCTCATGACCGTACTGACAACGATATTATTGCCAAGTTTTCCGGTTTGTTTGGCAAATTTAGCTAAAACAGCCAGCAAGGTATCTCCGGTTATTTGCCGGCCAGTTTCATCCACGGCAATCAAACGATCGGCATCACCGTCAAAGGCAAGGCCAATATCTGCGTTAACTTTTCTGACATGATCACTTAAATCTTTTGTATGTTGAGACCCGCATTCCTCATTTATATTTATGCCATTGGGGGTGTTGTGGATAAAGCTTACATCAAAAATGTCAGGGGTGAATATTTTGGAAGCACAAAAACTGGCCGCGCCATTGGCCGTATCAATAACCAGTTTAAGCTTTCTTTGCTTGTTTTGAAAATTAAATTTTTTTACCAGAAATTGGGCATACCTTTCCTGGGCATCATCGACAGATACAATGGTGCCAATTTTTGAAGGCAACTCTATGGGTGGGCCAAGAATCATTTTTTCAAGGTCGGCCTCTTGCTCATCGGACAATTTCATACCGCCCTTTTGAAAAATTTTGATGCCGTTATCATAATAGGGGTTATGAGAGGCGGAGATCATGATGCCGGCCCCACAGGATTCAATGGCACGACTCAAATACGCCACACCGGGGGTGGGAATAACACCGGTGATCATCACATCAACACCGGCGGACGCAATCCCGGCAGTCAGTGCAGATTCAATCATTGGGCCCGAAATCCTGGTATCCCGGCCAATGATTACACATCTGTTGGACGACTTTTGCGTTAGAATGCCTACTGCCTGGCCTGTTTTCATGGCCAGTTCGCATGTCATTGGATAGGCGTTTGCCCTGCCCCGTATACCGTCTGTTCCAAATAACTGTCCCATTAAATGGTTATCCCGCTTTTTAATTTTGTAAAGTTATACGTCCAACCCAAACAGACCAACAATTCGATCTTCAATACCTTTGAGCCATGTTGACCCCATGATCGAAATTGATTCGTCAAGGCCCTGGATAAATCCAACGTAATCCTTTTTGTTATGACTAATATTCGTGTCTATGTGCCGTATAAATTGTTCCCCATCCGGCCCGGGAGTTTTAAGTTCATTTTCAGCCTGATCAAATATTGATGACGCCCGGGACAGTTTTTCCAGAACGATCTCATGGACGGCAACTGTCTGACTGCCCTGCCCTTTTTCCCTTTGGAGTAAAAGTTGTTTTGATTGTTTCAGTTTGTCTCCAAATGCATCCAGCCTTTTTATCCGTTCTTGAATACAGAGATCAATATTTTTCTGCAACCCTGAAACAAGTGCCTGGGACATCCAGTCCCAGGTAAAAAGGGGTCGAATAAAACGATACCAGACTTTTAAGGCATACAGCCCTGAAATATAATAGATATTTTCAGTTAAAATCCTGTCGGGCCGGGTGTAGATACCGGGACGCCATTGAACGGAACCACTTCTCATTGTCCCGCCCATGATCAACCGGTCACACCGCAGTTCGCTGTTCCGGATAATGGATCCTGCGGCACTGATGCATCCAAAGGCAATTCTGACCGGCCCCACAAGTCCACCCTGTCCCCCAAGGAACACAGGCCTCTGGTTAAGCATCACGCCCTGGTAGACATTGCCCATCATGGAGGGTGTTGCCTTGTCCTGGTTCGGCGTATAATTAAAGTGAATAAAGGACGATCCCACCTCGGAATGATCCTTTCGACCGGTGCCCCCGGCCATAAGACAATCGCAGAAATTAATCAGGCTCGGNNCGAAGGGAAAAAGAATGGTCTGCTTGAGACCCACGGTGTGGGCGGCATTGGCCTGTTCTTCAAGGATACAACCCTTTCGCACATGCCCGCCCGAACCAAAAACATTGTCGCCCATGAACACGGTATCCTGAAAATATCCGCCATGCAGCTTTGTACCCGGACCCATAAGACAGTTTTCAGCCGTCACCGGCGTTTCGTAACCAAGAACGGAGCCCGGCATGATCAGGGTTTGTGCACCGGTGAGTTTGGTGCCGGAAAAAAGCGTTACCCCCTCCGGGGATATGCGCTCAATGTCAACGTCATCACCGATAAACACGGTGGCAGGATTTGGAATGTTCACCCCTTTTTTTAACAGGGCATCAATCTTTTTTATATTCATGGTTCGAAGTTTATTCTATAAATAAAAAACAGGCAAGCAAATCCATCACATCATAATTGAACACCTCAAATGCAAGGAGAAATAAATATGAACCCGGCTGGTTTGCTTTATCCGGAGGATCCTTCCATAAAAAAATTTCATGAAAAATTAACAAAAGCGGCCCAGGATTTTAACGCGCCGGATTACCACCTGCAGAAGCTTCTAAGCCGGCCCGGACGATTCTCCGACTTCAGTCTCGGTATTGACGGTTTTTTTATGGATTTTTCACGTCAGCGGGTCGATGAAAATGCCTTGTCTTTGCTGCGTGAATCTCAACGTTTGTCCAATGCACTCAAAAAATTTAGTGAAATGACCCAGGCAGAGATCGTAAACCCAACCGAAAACCGTGCTGCGTTGCATACTGCGGCCCGGGGTACCGGACCTTCTCCTCTTTTATACAAGGAGATGGACGTTAAAGCGCAGATGCAACAGGTCAATGAAAAAATAGAACAGTTCTGCGCATCAGTCCATGAAGGCAAAATCTGCTCGGCCTGCGGAAAACCCTTTACCCAGGTAGTTGTCATTGGTATTGGCGGATCATATCTTGGCTGTGAATTTGTCTATCAGGCCCTGGCCGGAGCTGACAGGAAATTGGATCTTTTCTTTCTGCCCAACGTGGATATTGACAATTTTGCCCGCGTCATTGAATCCATTGACAAAGAGACCACCCTTTGGATCGTGATTTCCAAATCATATACCACCACCGAAACCATGGCCAACCTCAACCAGGTCAGCACATGGCTGAACACCATGGGCATTGCCCCTAAAGATCATATGGTTACCATCACGGCAAAGGGAAGTCCGGGAGACGACCCCGATACACCCGTGCTTGCCTCCTTTTACATGTTTGATTTCATCGGCGGCAGGTATTCGGTTTCATCTGCTGTGGGCGGACTGCCTTTAAGTCTGGCCCTGGGGTATGATGTGTTCAAACGGTTTCTGAACGGCTGCAGTATAATGGATACCCATGTGCTTGAAAGTCCGGAAGAAAAAAACATCCCTTTAACCGCAGCAATGATCTCCATTTGGAACATCCTTTATATGGGATATCCGGCCCAGGCCATTATTCCCTATGCGTCGAGATTAGCCCGGCTCAGCCCCCATGTCCAGCAGCTTTATATGGAGAGCCTTGGCAAATCGGTTTCTGCAACAGGGCAGCCTTTGACCCAACCGGCCGGCACCATTATCTTCGGGGAGCCCGGCACCAATGCCCAGCATTCATTTTTCCAGCTGGCCCACCAGGGAAAGGCTTTTCCCATTGATTTCATCGGCGTAAAAATGCCGGGATACACCGGGCTTCAGGCAATATCCAAAGGGGTGACCAATCACCAGGAGCTATGGGCCAATCTTTTAGCCCAGGCCGGTGCACTTGCCCTTGGTCGCAGTTCAGATGATCCGGCCAGAAATTTTGACGGCAACCGCCCCTCAACAATCATTACCATTGACAATCTTGAACCGGAAAGTGTTGGTATGTTGCTCTCTTTTTACGAGGCCAGAACCGTTCTGGAAGGATTCATTCTCGGTGTAAATCCTTTTGACCAGTTCGGTGTGGAGTTAGGCAAGGTCATGGCCGGGGATATTCGAAAGGAAATGGCCGCAAGAAACCAGGATCCCTCATATACGTTCGCCTGTGCATCACAAACGGATAATTTTTATCTGGATCTTGTGTTTAACAAACGCTGATATTTTAATCAATCCTGTTCAGGGGAAACAAAACATCCCCGGAACAGGATAAAAAAAATCAGGGGAATTTATAAAGGGATGCCCCCCAGGTCAGACCGGCACCAAGGGCGGCAAAGAGTACAACATCCCCGGGGTTGCCGATACGGCCGGTTTCAATGGCTTCATGGAGCGCCAAAGGAATACTGGCAGCCGTGGTGTTGCCGTATTTTTCAATATTATGGAAAATTTTATCTTCGGGCAGCTTAAGGAATTGGCCAAAGGCCTGGTTAATACGTTTATTGGCCTGGTGGGGCACCACAAGGTCAATATCAGACAAATTCATTCCTGCTTTTTCCAGTACTTCCATGGTCACCTTGGGCAGCATGCGAACAGCTTTTTTAAATATGACAGGTCCGTCCATAACCGGATAATATCGGGGATCATCAATGGGAAGATCATCGGGCAACCGTTTGAAAAGATTGGAAGCAGGCAATTCAGTTTTTAAGGTATCCGCAAAATGCCCGTCCGCATGCAATGCCGAGGCAATCAGTCCCACGTTTTCATCCGTGTCAACCGCTTCGATACATATGGCGGCGGCCCCATCACCGAAAATCACCGTCACGTCCCTGCCCCGGGTGGATTTGTCAAGTCCTGAGGAATGTACTTCCGCACCTACCAAAAGAACCTTGGAGGCAAGCCCGGATTTGATATAGGAATCCGCTGTGGCAAATCCGTACAAAAATCCGGTGCACTGTTGGCGAATATCCAGGGCCGGTGTGGAATCAAGCTCAAGATTTCGCGCTAAAAGACACCCGCCTCCCGGAAACATGATATCCGGACTTAAGGTGGCAAAAATTATAAAATCCAGATCGTTGGGTTGCCAACCCGCTTTATCCATTGCCATGCGGGCGGCTTGGGTCGCCAAATCCGATGCTCCGCAGGCGTCTTCCTTGGTAATCCAGTGTCGTTGGTGGATGCCGGTACGCTGGCGGATCCATTCATCAGAAGTGTCCATAAATTCGGTCAGATCCTGATTGGTGACAATATGGGGCGGTACAAAAAAACCTGAGCCCCTGATAATTGATTTTTTCATTGAATTTCCTTGTTACTATATCGATACCAACAATTGCAAAACAGTAGAAAGTGTCTATCCGACACCTGAAATTTTGTCAGGCCCAAATTTATAGTATGAATTTTATTTTTAGGCAAGATAGTTAAAACAGTCCATTCTTTTGTTTTTTTTCCTTTGCTCAACGAATTGGATATTTTTTTTCACATTCTTATTTTTTCCCCTTGCATATACCAAGAAAATTGAGATATGGACATAAAGAATTATACATTTCCATTTACAAAGAGGCTGATATGGCAAATCCGGCTCGACTTCTAATCGTGGACGATAACGAAGATATTTTGTCTACTTTTTATGAATTTTTTAACTCCCTTGGATATGAAGTTAAGACTGCGGCGGACGGATTTGCCGCTTTAAAAATTTTGAGGGAGAAACCCGATTATTTCGATTGTCTGATCACGGACCTAGTCATGCCCAACATCAGTGGTGTTGGGTTGATTTCCATTGTAAAAAATGAATTCCATGACATTAAAACCATTGCCATGACCGGGTATGGGGGGCACCCAGGGGCACTTGCGTCCGAAGCCCGGGCTGATATTGTTATTTTCAAACCTGTTGACCTGTTTAAAATTGAACGCAAGGTTGCCGAACTTATAGGACGTAAAGAAAATTAGGAAAAAGAGAGTGTTATAAAATATGACTTCATCAACCCCGCTGATAGGCGTCTCCACCCCTATGCTAAAAATAAAGGAATTGATCAACCATGTGGCTCAAACCTGTCTTAACATTCTGATTACAGGAGAAACCGGTGTTGGAAAGGAAGTGGTTGCCCATACTCTGTATGCCGAATCGAATCGGTCTAAAAATAATTTTGTAAAAATAAATTGTGCAGCCCTTCCTGAAACTCTTCTGGAATCAGAACTTTATGGCTATGAAAAGGGCGCTTTTACCGGGGCACATAAAAAGCGCTACGGGAAATTTTTAACCGCAGACAAGGGTGTTCTTTTTCTTGACGAAATCGGGGATATGCCCCTCTCCCTTCAATCGAAAATGCTCCATGTGCTTCAAAGCGGGGAGTTCTCTCCTCTTGGATCGGACCAGGATTTTAAAACGGATGTTTGGGTCATTGCGGCAACCAACCAGTGCCTTGAAGAAAATATAAAAAACAAAACCTTTAGAGAAGATCTTTTTTACCGGCTTAATATTATTAAAATAGACATTCCGCCCCTTCGCGAACGTCCCGAGGATATCCCCTCCCTGGTTGAATATTACTTTAAAAGATACTTGTCACAACACCCGAAAACCCATGCAGAAAAGCCTGACAGCCAGACCATGGCCCGCCTTTGCAATTATGACTGGCCCGGTAATGTACGCCAGCTACAGAACTGCATAAAAAAACTGATGGTGCTCAATTCCTGGGATAAAGTTTTTGAAGAGTTACCCGAGGAAGCCTCCACGCCTGCAACATTGTCTTCAGAATATACATCCCAGGCGAAATTAGCCGGTTGTGCCATGCATTCGCCTGATTATTTATTTGATAGCGAATCTGGAAACCACCGGATGAGGATCATTTCAGAATTTGTAGACCTGTCCACAAGTTCGGAAAAACTGTTTGAAGATATCTCTTTAAAAAAAATAAAAAAACTGGCCTCCGACAAAGTGGAAAAGGAAGTGATCGTTTTTGTGCTTGAAAAAGTGGGGTGGAACCGATCCAAAGCTGCAAAAATTTTAAAAGTCTCTTATAAAACCCTGTTATATAAAATGAGCGAATTTAATGTGAACCCGCCCGTCAGTTAGGCTTTTTTCATTATCCATGCAGCGGCGTACCTAATATTTTCAAGGTCACTTGAGCTCCAAGGTCGGCTGTTCTCAGCGCGGCAGCGTAACCGCCGGGGCCGGCGCCGATGATGGTGATATTTTCAGCCATATAGATCCTCGTAGATACTTATTATAAATAATTGCAAATTACATTAGAATTTAAATAGAATATATATGCTTTCACAAATTTTTTCCAAATTTTTTTAAAAATTATTAAAAAATCTAATCTTAATATTTGACTCTATTCCGTGGGTAAGATACGTTTATTTACAATGCGGCACATCAATTAATTATTTCAAAAATAATTTGACATAAAAAGCGAAAAAATGAAAATTGATGATACCAATATCAATATTATCAGAGAGCTCAAGGACGGTAAAAAACCTTTCAAAAAAATAGCCGACAAGTTGGGCGTTACGGAAAATACCGTAAGGTCCCGGGTCCTTAAGCTTCAGGAAGAAGGCGTACTCGAATTTTGTGGACTTGTGGACCCGGCTAAGCTGCCGGGCCATAGAAGCGTAATTGTGGGCATTAAGCTGTCTGAAACAAACCTGGTGGAAAAAGGAGAAGAGATCAGCCGCCTGAAAGGTGTCATTTCCGTTTCCGTGGTTACAGGACGATATGACCTCATGGTGCTGGTTTTGTTTAAAGAAGGCTTTGATCTGCTTGAATTCTACACCGAGGAAGTTTCAAAAATTGACGGGATAGATTCCGTTGAGACGTTTGTGGTTTACAAATCATACAACCTGAAAGTGCCGTACATTTTCTAAAATATAACATTATATATGTCATCGAAAAGGGATTTTGTCATGACCGATAATCTGAGAAAAACACCATTACACGCATGGCACAGGAATGCCGGAGCCAATATGGCTGATTTCGGGGGATTTGACATGCCGCTATGGTATGATACCGGGGTTAAAACCGAGCATCTTGCCGTGCTTATATCCGCGGGTATGTTTGACACATCCCATATGGACTGTATCCGGGTACGGGGAAAAGACGCCCCTGCCCTGCTTGATTTCTGCTTTACCAGACATCTCAGCGACCTGTCATCGGGTCGGTGTGCTTACGGCGCGTTTTTAGATGCCCAGGGGCACTGCATTGATGATGCCATTGTTTATAGATTCTCTGATGTGAGCTTCATGGTCTGCGTCAATGCAGGCATGGGGGCATCAATTACCGGGCATCTGGTTTTGCACAGTAACGAAAAATCCGTGGAAATAAAAGATTTATCAGAGCAGCTTGCCAAACTGGATGTCCAGGGAAAAAATGCCTTGAAGATCGTGTCGGGAGTGATCCGGGACAAAGAAACCGTTTTTAACACAATGCCTTACTTCTCCTTCAAAGGGGACCTGGAGCTTGAGGCTTCCAATGGGGTAAGCCTTGTGGACGGCACCCCTGTCATTGTGTCAAGAACCGGATATACCGGTGAATTTGGCTTTGAGATTTTCATTGCGCCCGATAAAGTTGAAAAACTGTGGTGCAATCTTTTGGATGCGGGTTCCCCCTATGGCCTGATACCCTGCGGCCTGGGTGCCCGGGATTCCTTAAGGGCCGGTGCATGC
>NZ_DDYV01000177.1:0-2972 GCF_002348205.1 Desulfobacter sp. UBA2225
CAGCCCGTCCATTGCATAGACATTCCGGCAATCAACTTCCAGAATCCGTTGGAATAGAGCCTTTGCATTGGCAAAGTCTCCCTGTCTGCGGTAAAAGTTGGCCAGTGCGCCGATGGCTCTGGGATTTTGGGGCTGTTTGGCTACAAGCCTCTCAAGAAGCGGGCCGGCCAGGTCAAATTCCTTGAGGCGAACATATATGTTGCCAAGACCTGACAGGGCAAAGGGATCATCAGGATTCAGCCTGATGGATCTTTCATATATTTGTCTGGCAGTGGTAAAATCCCCTTTTTTGGTCAACGCATCGGCCAGCCGGGTCATCACCAGGTAGTTTTCAGGGTGGGTGTCCAGGGCCTTGGTCCAAATTTCAATGGCACTGTCCAGGTTGTTGGTGCCCCTGTATGCATCGCCAAGACCGGACATGGCAAAAGGATTAAGCGGGTCTGCATCAAGGCAACTTTGATAATATTTTGCAGCGGTTTTAAATTGTTTTTGCATTCGTTTGACATCACCTAACGCAACCAGGACATAAGGGTTTTTAGGTGATACTTCCAGGGCGGCCAGTAATAAGGGTTCCGCTTGTTCCGGCTTTCTAATGCGAATAAGGTCTCGGGCATTTTTGCATAAATTCAATGCCGTGATTGTATCATCTTCATTTTCTTGTTTTTTTTCTTTAACACGCTTCTGCATTGGCTGTATGCCCAATCAAAATAAATATTAGGTTCAATTAGTACTCGATTTGAGAATTCGATTAACCAAATATTTAATCGCGCGGTTGAGTTTTTGTCAATGGTGAAAAATTATAAATTGTCGAGTGTTATGATTGTGGAAAGATTGAAAGGAAAGATTGAAATTTGGAATCGCAGGGTTTTTTGCCGTATTTGCGAAACAGGACAAAGAAAAAGGTTTGGCCCTTTTTTTAAAATCTGGTAGAAGTTTGGTATGTATGATGTCATTATCATAGGTGCCGGGCCTGCCGGAACAGTTGCCGCTTATCTTTTAGGGCGTGCGGGGTTGTCTGTGCTGTTGTTGGACAGAAAAGATTTTCCCAGGAAAAAAGCATGCGCAGGCGGGATTACGCCCAAGGCCATGGCTCTGTTCCCCTTTGATATTTCCTGTCTCATCCGCCGCACTTGCCGGGAGGTGAAAATTATCCGTCCGGGAAACGCTTCTTTTACAGTCAAAGCCAAGGCCCCTTTGTGCTACATTACCAAAAGGATGGATTTGGATGCCTATTCCCTGGAAAAAGCGGTACAGGCCGGGTGCCGGTTTCGAAAAATAGGCAGGATCATCCGGCTTGATCAGGACGATTGTGGTGTCAACCTGACCCTTTCCTGTGATGGTAAAACCGATATTCTCAGGGCCGGATACCTGATCGGGGCCGATGGTGCCAATTCAAAGATTCGCAGGCTCATTGGCGGTCAAAAGTCGCGTATCATTAAGCTGCCTGCCCTGGAAGCTGATGTGCCTGTGAAAAATGCCGGACTTCATCCCATGACATTTGATTTTTCCAGGGACATTCAAGGGTATTACTGGATATTTCCCCGCAAAACCCACCTGAATATCGGCATTTTCAGTGCTATGCCCAATGGAACCATGAACCGGGATTTATTAAAAAACTATGCCGAAGACAGGCTTAAAACAGATATCCTGACCAATGTTAAGGGGTATCCCATTGCCACCAGCTATGGCAAAGTGCATCTGGGAACAGGGCGTGTGCTTCTGGCAGGAGATGCAGCCGGTCTGGCCGAGCCTTTGTTGGGGGAGGGGATCTATTCTGCGCTGAAATCCGGTATCCTTTCAGCCCGGGCCATTGAACATACTGTTGGACGTAAATCGCTTACGCCTTCAGATGCCCTTGGCTTCTACCGGCAGGCCCTCGGGGCTTTACAGCTGGATTTGCGGCTTTACAGGTGCTGCGCATCCATTCTGTATCAATTTCCAAAGTGGTCGCTTGCTCTTGGATCCTGCAACATTCTACATAATTGTTTTTCCAGGGGATATTCCACTGGAAAGACCCTGCATGAAATTTTAATGCCCTTTTGAGGGCCTGTAAGCACCGATTTTCGCTTCTTAATTATCGTTTTGTGTATGAAAATACAAAAATGTCTTGATTTTCGCGCCATGGTTTTATCTATAAGCATGAAATTACATTAATGCAACCTACTATATTCCAAAAATGTTATTTGTATTGAGGGGTGTTCTGAAAAAACAAAGTAAAATATTTTAATAATTTCAAATAGATGTGTTAAAATATCAAAAAAAATAATTTTTGGCACCTCTCTTGCTTTTTACAAAGCGTAAAGCGTAACTTGTTTTAACGCACATATTAACAAAGGGAGTAAATATGAAAGAAGTTGTGGCAGTGATTAAACCGTTTAAGGTGGATGAGGTTAAAGATGCTTTATCCAAAATCAGTATTAACGGTATGACTATTTCGGAAGTTAAGGGATTTGGCCGTCAGAAAGGACACAAAGAGGTATACCGAGGTGCAGAATACCAGACAGATTTTGTACCCAAAGTTGAATTGAAAATTTGTGTTGCCGATGACCAGGCTCAAGCCGTGGTGGATACAATAGTAGAAACAGCGAAAACAGGGAAAATCGGTGATGGTAAAATATTTGTTTTTTCTGTTGAAAATGTTGTTCGTATTCGTACAGGTGAAACCGGAACAGAAGCTTTATAAAATTTAAATGATTAATATTAATTAAGGAGATTTAAAAAAATGAAGTATGTACTGATGATTCTGACTTCGTTGGCTTTCACCATCACAGCAGCATGGGCCGGGACAGACGATGCCCCGACAGTACTCTCTAATGCCGAGGCTATTGAACTGGTCCAGACCCATGCCAACTACGTCTGGACCCTTGTTGCAGCAGTGCTTGTTTTCTTTATGCAGGCTGGGTTCGCCATGGTGGAAGCAGGGTTCACCCGTGCTAAAAACGCTGTAAACATCATGATGAAAAACCTGATGG
>NZ_DDYV01000177.1:3086-4794 GCF_002348205.1 Desulfobacter sp. UBA2225
GCCACCATCGTTTCCGGTGCCATGGCTGAACGGACCAAATTCACCGGTTACCTTGTATACAGTGCGGTGTTGTCCGCATTGATTTATCCCATCTTTGGTTCCTGGGCCTGGGGATCGCTGTTCAACGGTTCCGGCTGGCTTGAAGGTCTTGGGTTCATTGATTTTGCAGGCTCCACAGTTGTTCACTCTGTAGGTGGCTGGGCTGCATTGGCAGGCGCTATCGTTCTGGGTCCCCGTCTTGGAAAGTTCACCAAAGACGGTGGTATTAAACCGATTCTGGGTCACAACATCCCCCTGGCCGCCCTTGGCGTCTTCATCCTGTGGGTCGGCTGGTTTGGTTTCAACCCGGGTTCCACCACCACAGCAGATAAATCTATTGCAATGATTTTTGTCAACACCAATATGGCTGCAGCCACAGGCGCTGTGGTGGCCATGATCGTTTCCTGGGTTAAGTTTGGAAAGCCTGAAGTGGGCATGAGTTTGAACGGTACCCTGGCTGGGTTGGTGGGTATTACTGCCGGCTGTGCCAATGTTACGCCTGGTTCCGCCATCTTGATCGGCGCCGTTGCCGGTATTCTGGTTGTCTTCTCCGTACTGTTTTTTGATAAAATCAAAATCGACGACCCCGTTGGTGCGATTTCCGTACACGGTGTCTGCGGTGCCTGGGGAACCCTTGCTGCAGGTATCTTTAACATCGGCGGCACGAGCATCAAAATTTTGTCCGTACAGTGCATTGGTATTGTTTCCTGCTTTGCATGGACATTTTGCACGGCTTTTATCCTGTTCAAAATTATTGACTCTACCATGGGCCTAAGAGTATCTGCGGAAGAAGAGATAGAAGGACTCGACTCTACAGAACATGGTGGTAATGCATATCCTGACTTTTTAGGTAGCCATTAATCATGCGCCAGGCTGCTGCTTCGGAACTTCCGACAGCGGTCCGGCATTTTCCTCCTATGCAGGCAAGAATAATGTACTAAATAAAGTTAACGCAACCACCTGCATATTTGCTTGGCGTCCTCCTTACGCGCCAGATGCCTAAAGTACCTGCCGCCTCCCTCCCTCTAAGGCGGCAGGTACTTTATTTTTGTGACATCAAATACAGCAGGCTCTTATGGAAATTTCCAAAATTTAAAATTCATAGGTCAGCCGGATAAAGCCTCCCCGCTGGATCTGGGTTGAAACCATACTGATGATTTCAGACAGGCTTTGTTGCCTATCATCATGCAAGAGGTTATGTCCCACAAATTCAATTTTCCAGTCAGGGGAGGGTTCCCAGGAGAGGGAAAGCGTCAAATCAAAGAGGCCTGATTGGTCCTGTACATCAATGTCGTGGGTATAAGTCAGCCAGGTGTTGAAGCTTACGGTGTCAGACCATTTAAATCTGGACTGAAGAGAAAATTTGTGAGCGGAATAAAAACTGTTTAAAAACTCCTCCAACTCTCCACCAAATTCAAAATCCATATTCATGTAACTATAGCCTGCGATCAGTTTCCAGTCTTTTGTTGCCTGAACTTCGAGAAGGGCTTCCATCCCATAGGTATCGCCTTCCAGGTCGTTATTGGCCAGGAGGGTTTGATCAATGCCGACAGGCAATCCATTGCTGAATATAATGGAAGGGTCCGGGTTACTTCCTGTACGAAGAGTGCGGTATTGGTTGTAAAAAAACGACAATGATAAATTTGGGTACTCACCCGGTAATACTTTG
>NZ_DDYV01000165.1:0-3943 GCF_002348205.1 Desulfobacter sp. UBA2225
TGGACGCGCTGAAAATGGCCAGCCACGCTATACAGGCAGGCGCCGCCGGCGTGGACATGGGCAGAAACATCTTCCAGAGCGATTCGCCCGTCGCGATGATTCAGGCGGTCAGAGCGGTGGTCCATGATAATGAAAGTCCTGAAAAGGCTTTTGATCTTTATAACACCTTGAAACAATAAAGCGCCCTGCCGGCGCTTTTCNNAAGTATGCATGTGGTACAACAACAACGACATACGGCTGGAAGAAGCGCCAACCCCTTCGCCCGGCCCGGGCGAGATGCTGGTAAAGGTCATGGCCTGCGGAATATGCGGCAGCGACGTGGTAGAGTGGTACCGTTTGCCCCGCGCCCCCCTGGTTCAAGGCCATGAGGCGGGAGTAGAGGTTGTAGAAACCGGCGCCGGGGTCAGCCAGTTCAAAAAAGGGGATCGGCTCTTCATAGCGCCCAAGGTTCCCTGCCATAAATGCATTTATTGCCTGAAGGGACATTACCCCCAATGCAGTGCGATCAAGGATCGGCTGCCGGGAGGCTTTGCCGAATATATCCTGGTGCCGAAAGAACTGGTTGCAAATGGCGTCTATCGGCTGCCGGACAATGTCAGCTATGAACAGGCGACATTCATCGAACCCCTGGCCTGTGTTGTCAGGGCGCAGAGACTGGCGTCCATTGAGGCGGGCCAGACGGTCCTCATACTCGGCGCCGGCATGTCCGGGCTCCTGCATATCCAGCTTGCCAAGCATAAACAATGCAAGGTCATGGCGACCGATGCCAATAAAAGAAGGCTTGAACTGGCCAGAAATTTTGGCGCGGACCATGCCGCCGACGCGGCCGCCGATGTCCCGGAACAGCTGCTGCGGTTCAATGGCCGGAAAGCGGATGCCGTTATTGTTGCCACCTCGGCCCTGTCCGCTTTGAAGCAGGCCTGGGAAACCGTGGATATGGGCGGAGTGGTGGTTTTATTCTCCGTACCCGGGCCTGATAAGGAGGTGGTGGTTCCGATCAATGATTTCTGGAGAAAGGAAATACGCATATGCACTTCCTATTATTGCGGACCTCAGGATATTGAAGAAGCCCTCGACCTGATTGAGAACAGGATCATTAAAGTGGATGACCTCATTACGCACCGGCTGCCGTTGAAAGACGCCGGCAGAGGATTCAGGTTGCTCCTGGCCGGAGACGAATCCCTGAAGGTCATCATCAAACCCCAGGAAAAATGAAAGGCGGGTTGAATGAAGCTGATCCACACCGGGCTCGCCGCCAGCAGCGAAGAAAAGGCGGACCGTTTTTTTATCGATATCCTTGGATTGGAAAAATCAGCGCCGGCGGTCCTGGACAAAAAGCTGACCCAAGCCATTTTCGGAATTCATGATGATTTTTTAGTCATACATTACCGGGGCGGAACCGTTGATTATGAGATACTGGTGTATCGGGAGTACAAAGCGCCCGAGCGGCCGATCGCGCATTCCTGCATCCAGGTGGATGATTTCATGAATGTTGTTCACAAAAGCCGGAAGGCGGGCCTGAAGGTTGTTCAGGTTCCCAAGGGTTCCGGCGTGGTTACTTTCATTTCCGATTACGACGACAATCTTTTTGAGGTGAAAGAGTAACCTGAAGTCGGCGGTCTTACCGGAGTTTAAAAGTCAACAACCTTCGGGACAGTTTATCCTCTCGGACTGTCGGGAATCAGGCCGCGTCCGGAAGAAGTTCCTTCAGGCGGATTTTTCGCTGTTCGAAGTTTCAATGGGTCTTCTTCCCATGTTGCGATATCCGCGATGCGGCCTTGTTAGGTAAATCCAGCCCTCACCTTTGAGAAGGCCCACATAGAAGTCGTCCCGGCACGGCAGCTGGCCGGTATAGCCTCTTTTCACATGACGCTCTTTGAAGCATGGGCTGGCTTTTTCAATCAGCCGAATCTATTGTTCCGTCAGCTCAAAATCGTTACCGACAGCTGTTTCCTGCAAGCGTAAAAGCCGTTTGTACTTGGTTTCCATTCCATCCTTAAGCCAGACGTTGCGTACAGCGATGGAGCAGACGGAAACGCCATCAAGCGCCAATTGGTCCGAAATGCGCTGCTGGCCATAACCAGGATGTTCAAGCGAAAGTTCAATGATTCTGTCTTTTACGCCTTCATCAATCTCCCGGGGATGGCTTGCTAACAGGCGACTTGTTCACCAGACCATCGAGGCCATGCTCCTGAAGGGCCAGCTTTTACTCATAAAACTGGCTCCGGGAAATATTGTGCATCCGGCATACCCGGGATACGTTGCCCAGTTTTCAGCCAGTTGTAGAAAAGGTAAGGCGTTTTTGTGCTAACTTCTTGTTTGCTGTCATTCCGTCCTTCTTTGGGCTGAATGTTTCGGAAAAACAATTATACCCGAGAGGATGACCGCGCGCCATCCCCGTCCTCTTTGTTGGGCCGGGGATGGCGCTTTCCGCGGAACTCAGACTTTACGGAAAGATCTCAACTTTTCCACATTATTAGTAATTCCAAGTATTCTCGCAATATGGCAATGTCATATAATCTGAGTTGTTGATGCTAAATGTTCCAGAAATATCCAACCTTTTAATCTCATAGCTGTTTCGGTCAAATTCTTCCAGAAAACTGGCAATATCCGGAAATTTCAGATAAGTGTCATCCCCGCTGAAAAAAACATTGTTTACCCCAAATATAGAACCTGTGATCGATTTGGGGAAAAGGCCGCCAAACGAGTTGTAATCAATGAAGCCCAAATAATTTGTTTTGTTGATGCAATTTATCAAGTTGGTGCTGAAATTGTTTTTCGCTAAAAACGTATTATTAAAAATGTAAAACTCCGGCATTCCCCCTGAAAGAACAACGGCTTCCATTACCCCGAAAGATCTGTTTCCTCCAACGCAGAAATTATTATAGATCCAATATTCCGGGAAATTAACAGCCGGAGCTGTTGCTGCGCTGTGAATATAAAAGTGGTAACCTCCACCCTCGGGGTTCCATAACGAATTGTTGTAAATATATACCCTTCTGCCCAAATCTGTTTTTTTGTTTAATTCATGTATTCTGATATTGAGGTTGCAGTCATAAATCAGATTGTTGTTGATCTCTACGTCCATTATTCCTTCATTACTGGTGATGCCAACACTGGACATATTATGAATTTTATTATTAAAGATTTTTAACCCGTATACGGGCGAATCTACGCCTCGATTATAAGCTGGGATGCCTAACAACCCGCCAAAAATATGGTTTCCTGAAATAACGGTATTTGCTCCCGGATTGATTAACTCCACGCCGCTGTCGTCAGATGTCGATGAGCCGACGATATGCTTAAAAAAGTCATATACATGCCGCTTTACATACGCAGAAGTTACTTCCGCCCCCAAACAATCATTTCCTGCGTAATAATCCATTGTTATTGAGTTGTTTCTAACAATCGTATTTGACGGACCATTTGTAATGTATACTCTTTTCCGTCCGTTTTTCAGGATACAGTCTTCAACGATATTGTTGGCACTCCCCGCTCCGGTAATACTTACCGAAAACTCAGCGCCCTGAATCGCCAAACCGCTTAATGTCAGATGGCTTTTATTATTGATAACGATGGCCGCCCCTGCAGGAGCCGCCTTGATTGCTTTGTCATTTGGATTATCCCCTTTGCGAAATCTGATATAAGTAATGTTGTCCTTGTATCCATAAATAGCCTCAACTCCATCCCAAAATTTAACCAGGATGGAAGTGTCAAGCAGTTTAACCTCTTCATCCGCTCCCATGTTCAGCAGTTTGAATCCATCGCCACTACCCATCAAGGTCTTGTTGATTTTTCCAATCCTTTTGCCGCCAACCGTCATTTCGCGGGGCTCAAAACCAAGATTGGATTTATATACTCCGGCTCCTACCTCCGACGCCGGCACCCAGTTGCTGATCGGCGTACCTGGATCGATAATGGTTTTGTATTCCCCATTAGACCC
>NZ_DDYV01000241.1:0-3082 GCF_002348205.1 Desulfobacter sp. UBA2225
CGGATGAACCTCGCCCTGCAGATAGTTTATTTGGATACGCGCTTACTCTATCCGCACACGATCCCGAAATCACTGTTAACAGTGGCAACCCTCTGCCGGCGCATGTCATTGTTGAAGATGAACTGAACCTGCAGGGAGTGACTGAACCGTTCCTCGGCCGTGAAACTCAAAGTGACGGGCAGTTTGGCAAAAAACTTTCCAGAGCTGAACTATGCTGGATACCCGGTGCGTTAACCCGGCAATCAAGAACATTCTGTGTCAAGGAAAAGGGCCTTTGGCAAATAAAGTCTGAAAAATAAAGGTGTTGAAACCCTGTGGCGCTCGACGATTCCATGACAGGCAACAATGTAAAACCAAAAGATAATGCTCTGAGAATGGTTGAATACCTCTCTGCACTGGCACGGATCAACGTCAAGATCATCCGGATCGTTGACGAATATCAGAAGGTCATCTGGACACATGATATTCCCCGGGAGCCGAAGTATTGCTTTGTGCGGGTCTGGGATGAGGAGGACGAGCGCGGCGATGACGTGTGGATTGAGGTGAAAAAATTTCCGGAGCCGCAGTTGCCGAAGGTTCCGGATACGTGCCTGGATTGGGCGGACCAGGAAACACTCCGGAATACGAGGGATCTTCCGGAACTTTTATGAAACTATTACGGTGGAAAGAGAAGAACAGGATGCCGGGACCGGTGAAAAATTTACGGTCAGTGAAACGCTGTTTCTTCCGGAATCATCCAGAGGTGCAAAAGGCTTGGAATGACTATCTGGAGAAGTACTGGCTACCCTGGGCTGAGCTTTATGGCCGGTATTCATCTGTACAGGAGTTGTACGCCGGTAATTCTGGGATAATTCGGGGGACACCATATGTTTCTTCGAGGAAATACTGTGATACCAAGAGTTTCTAGCCGGACAAATGGCCTGCATTTTATTGCCTTTATTCTATATTTTACCAGGCAAGCAAGAACCGTCCCCACTTGCCCCCTACTTGACCTATGCCTACTTGCTCGGAGCAACTCGTTCAGAAGGCCCAGGCTTATCCCGAGATGGCGCATTAAATGATTTTGCGAGTGATGAGCAATGTTTCAATAATACATATTGACAACTCTATATCTGAGTTGTACAATTAAATCATGGAGATTGTAGCGGATGCAAGCGCATTTCTTGCCGTTGTTCTCAATGAGAGCGACCGTGATTGGATTATTCATAACACCACCGGACGAAGCATTATTTCACCGGAAGTTCTGCCCTATGAGATTGGCAACGCATTAATCGCTGTGAAAAGAAAAGGGCGTCTTAATGATCGAGAAATTCTTCGGGCGTTCGACCTGTCGCAGCGAATAGCGGTCAGGTTGGTTTCGGTAAATATTCGTGACGCGATGAAAATTGCCCTGCAGTTTAATATATATGCTTATGATGCGTACTATCTGCAGTGCTGCCTGGAAAACAAATCACCTCTCATCAGCCTTGATAATCGCATGTGTGATATTGCAGGCAGTCTTGAAATAAAGGTGGTGGAATAAATTATGAAGATTTATACGTATTCACATGCCCGCGAGAAACTGGCAGACGTTCTTGAAGAGTCCAAGAAAGATGAAGTTGTCATTCGCCGCCGCAGTGGCGATATGTTTTCTATTACGCCGAAAACACCCTCTCGCCGTTCTCCCTTTGATGTGCCGGGCTTGGGCAAAAGGATTACCCGAAAGGAAATATTAGAGGCAATTCGCGAATCCAGAGAACGGGGATAATACGTCACGGGTACGCCACAGGAACGGTTCTTGCTTCCACCCCAGCATTTGCCAAAATACCGCCCTCATCAATTAAAGATATTATTTTGCGTATTTCTCCACCAATAGAAACTTCTGGGCCTTGCCTGTGGGGGTTCTTGGTATAGTATCTGTAAAGATTATAGTTCTCGGGACTTTTAAGCGAGCTATCCTTTCGTTGCAATACCCTATAATCTCATCCTCTTTTATGTCCACCGACGGCTTTGGCACTATTACCGCCGTAACTTTTTCTCCCCACTTTTCGTCAGGCAGCCCAATCACCGCGCAATCCAGTACTTTCGGGTGGGAAAAAATCGTCTCTTCAACCTCGACGCTGAACACGTTCTGACCACCGGTAATAATCATGTCTTTTGTCCGCCCGACGATAGTCAGGTAGCCGTCTTCGTCCAATTGGCCCAAGTCACCGGTATGCATCCAACCGCTCCTAAAAGTGATCTTTGACTTAGCTTCATCTTTATAGTATCCCGCAGTTGTTGACGGAGCTCTGGCAATAACCTCACCCACATTACCAGCGGGTACATCATTATCATTTTCGTCAACAATTCGCAGATCGACAAAGGGAAGCGGCGCCCCGCAGGAACCTGCCTTCTGTCTCTTAACTTCGGGCGTGACAGCCACGAGGATTCCCGTTTCCTGAAGCCCGTAGTATTCGTAAACGTTTGGGGTGATATGCCGCCAACATCCTTCCATGATAGATTTGGGAAGCGGCGCTCCGGCAAAAACGATCCCTCTTAATGAACTCAAGTCGTGTTTTTTAAGGTTTGGGTGCTGAAGGAGCATTTGCGCCATGGTGGGAACCAAATTTGTAAGCGTCACCCCTTCTTTTTCAATCACCTCCAGTGTTTTAGCGGGTTCATAATCCATAACCACCAATTTCGCTTTTGCATAAACCGAAGCGGCGCTCGCAGCCAGGGCAACCCCTCCGTTCAGTGGAAACACGACAAGTACAGTGTCGCCCGAGGTATAATCAAGAGCGTTGTGATAAAGCATAAGCAACGCGCTGTTCATATATTGAGTCAACAGATAACCCTTGGGCAGTCCGGTCGTGCCGGAGGTAAACCTGAGATTATGATAGTCATGCTCGCTCACTTCCACGTCGGGCTCTTCATTGGAATAAGACGTCGCCAGGTCCTCGTAAAGAATCGTTCCCCCGGACGCTTTACTGCCTATGCAAATAAATTGTTCCGCACAAATTTTTTCTTTGAGGTCATTTGCCAACCCACCATATTCTTCACCAAAAATCAACAATTTCGCATCCGAATAATTAATCAACGTAATCAATTCTGACGGAGAAAG
>NZ_DDYV01000031.1:0-2522 GCF_002348205.1 Desulfobacter sp. UBA2225
TGCAATGCCACCTGCCCCCAGTGCGGCATGCGCAAAACCAGTACATTTGACAGAACCAGGCTCTCCAATGATCAGCTCAAAGAAATCATTGATGCGGCAGGGGAAAAGGGATTCCAGGCCATTTCCTTTACCGGCGGGGAACCCATGCTGCTGCGCAAGGATCTGCCCGAACTTATCCGGCACGCCGGAAAAGCAGGGATTCCCTATATTCGCACAGGTAGCAACGGATTTTTTTTTGCCGACCATCAAAATCCGGGCTTCAAAGACAAGGTAAAGGCCATTGCCGATGAACTTGCAGATACCCCATTGCGCAACTTCTGGATAAGCCTGGATTCATCCGTCCCGCACATCCATGAGCAAATGCGCGGGTTTAACGGCGTTGTCCGGGGTATGGAAAAAGCATTACCCTTTTTTCATCATGCAGGAATTTTCCCTTCCGTGAATCTGGGCCTGAACCGCAATGTGTCCCAACTCACCCGGAATATTGAATCGCCGACCCGAAAAGACCTTTGCGCCCCGGAAGCATCGCCCTTTTACCAGGCCTTTGCCCAGGGATTTGCCGACTTCTATCGCAAGGTGATCAACATGGGATTCACCATTGCCAATGCCTGCTACCCCATGAGCATGGCGGACAGCGAAGATAAAGGTGACCTGAATGCTGTCTATGCAGCAGCGTCTGCCGACCGGGTGGTCTGTTTTACGGGTACGGAAAAAGCACTCCTATTCAAAGCGCTTTCAGATACCATCCCCCGATTCAGGTCCCAAATAAGAATTTTTTCACCCCTTGCGGGCCTGCACACCCTCCACAAGGTCTATTCAGGCGAAAAAACAGACACACCATACGGCTGCCGAGGCGGCATTGATTTCTTCTATGTCAACTGCACCGACGGAAACACCTACCCATGCGGGTACAGGGGCGCTGACAATTTAGGCGCTTTTCCGGACTTAAACATTAAAGCCATTAATCCTACAGGATACTGCCTGGCCTGTGACCGGGAATGTTTCAGGGACCCCACAGAACTTGGCGGCCCATTAATGGAAGCCTTTTGCGCACCATGGCACCTTGCAGCCAGAATGGCCAAAGACCCAGAGTACGGCGCTTGCTGGCTCAAGGACCTTCAATATTACAAAGCCTGTGATTTCTTTAACGGCAGACGCCCACCCCGGCCAACGGCTTTGGAAAAATTTTAAACAGCAAACCTTGAATCACTTTCCAGCACGAAAGAAACGATCATATCCGCCAGTTCTTCGGTTGTTCCGGGGGAAAAAATATCACCGGCCAGGATATGCTTCCCCGGGTCCGCGGAACCGGTAAAGGGGACAAGCCGCTTTCTGAGGCAGCCCATTTGATTAAAGGCATGTTCCAGGGAGGGGGTATGAATACTCTGGTCCTGGGGAGAATAGATCACAAGGCAGGGCACACAAATTTTGGACAGATCCAGCCCCCTGACAAGTTTGACCATACCCATCATGGGCAAAAGGGCGGTCACAGGATACCGGGTACTCCAATACTGTTCATGGCCTTGATTTTCCGGTAATACAACCCTTTCTTTTCCAATGACAACCCAGGCAATCTGCCCTCCCCAGGGCCAGGCAAGCATGGATGAGAAGCTGTTTTTCGGCCTGAAATTGGGCGATAAAAAAATGCAGGCATAAAGAGCGTCCATGCCACCCGCGGTTACGGCCCGGTGGGCCAGCCAGGCAAGGGAAGCGGCCCCGGTGGAGCAGCCGATCATGACCACCTTTCTTCCCAGGCGTTGACCGATCTCGTAGGCTTCAACCACATCATTAAGCCAGTCATTCACACTGGCATGGGCCAGTGCCCGACCGGTCCGGCCATGTCCGGTAAGGCGTGTATAAAACAGATTCGCACCCAAGGTTTTTGCCACAAGGTCGCTTAAAGGGGCTGTTTCTTTGCGCTTGGCTGAAAACCCGTGGATATAGACCACACTGAATTCAGTCCGTTCATTCGGTATACCCGCCCATATCAAGGTTT
Source organism: Desulfobacter sp. UBA2225 (assembly GCF_002348205.1). Lineage (NCBI taxonomy): Bacteria > Pseudomonadati > Thermodesulfobacteriota > Desulfobacteria > Desulfobacterales > Desulfobacteraceae > Desulfobacter > Desulfobacter sp. UBA2225. The sequence goes on from NZ_DDYV01000031.1 coordinate 1,997, forward strand.
TCCGGGTGCCGGGAATAATATCTGAAAACCTCTTTTCCTGAAGGACTAAATAATCATCCAAATTCAAAGGAAGATTTTTGGGGAATATGGTCTGATCAATACGGATCCGGGGGCCGGATAAAAAAATGATTGCAGCAATGACCACAAGGCTGACTAACAGAATCATTTGGCTTATGTTCCTTTGCAGGGTTCACACCGGATCGATAATTTCTATTCAATTGTATTAATTCAATATACAGATATCCCACACACAAGTCCAACTCGTATTCTGAAATCCGTTCGCGATTTTTTTCGTAAAGCCTTCTGTCCTGACGATAAAATTCAACGCCGGGCACAGTCGCATGAGAATGGAATTGGACTGATCTTAGAGCTTGTCAATTCGGGAGCTTTCAAGTTGACAACCGTTCAAACAAAACGTAAATCATGTTTAAAAGTTTAAAAATCGGTTTCCGGGTACAGGAGTGCATACAACTGGGCAAAACGCTGTTAAATAGCCGTTGAAATTAAATTAATTGACTGCAGGAGC
>NZ_DDYV01000031.1:2529-27304 GCF_002348205.1 Desulfobacter sp. UBA2225
GGGGGGGGGGGGGGAGAGATAATGAAAAAATGGTTTTTGATCGTATTGATTATGGGAACGGCCATGCCGGCGTTTGGCGGCGGTATTGACAACAAACAAAATTTTTCAGCGGCATATGTCGGCAGCTTGAGCCGTAATGCCACAACAGACGGGGCGGATGCGGCAGCGTACAATCCTGCCGGCCTGATGCAGCTTAAAAACGGGACTTACCTGGAAGTCGATCTCCAGCCTTTTACCTTCGACTATGATCATGAATTCAACGGGGAAACCTATACCGCCAGTCCCAACCTGATCGCCCCTATGGCCTTCGGAGTTCACAAACGGGAGAAATGGGCCGTGTGGGGCACTTTTACCATTAACGGCGGCGGCGGGGAAACCGAATATGAGAACGGCAACATTATCACCCAATCGGTTGAAAATCTCATGACCGCCGGTGCGTTTTCACCTTATATCCCGTCAGGGGGAGCGCTTTCCATGCCCTATGCCTACGCCAAAAGCTATGACTACACCTTCACCACAGGCGTCTCGTTCGATCTTCACCCCATGGTCTCGGTTTCCGCCGGGATCAGGTACGTGAGAACCGACAAAGAAGTGGATATCCACGGAACCTATAACGGCTCCTACATCCTTGCCAGATACGATCAGGAAGCAGACGGTTTCGGCGGGGTGATCGGTATTGACATCCACCCCTCAGACAAGCTCAACATCGGTATCCGGTATGACTCACAGGTCAACCTGGACTGGGAGACTGAAACTGACGCATCAAACCAGCTCGGCCTCATCCTTCTCAATGCATTTGGCCGGGTGGACGGCCAGAGCTATGCCAGGGACCTTCCGGCCGTACTGGCGCTCGGTCTTGAGTGGAAGGTCCTCCCTAAGCTCACACTCAAGCCCTCATTTTCGTACTACTTTGAAGAGGATGCGGATTGGGATACCCAAAATGACGCGGTGGACGGCAACTCATTTGAATTGGCCATGGCCCTTCAATACGATCTCAACGCGGCCTGGTCCCTGACAGCAGGTTATCTTTATATCGACGTGGACATGAAGCCTGAAAACTTCGGCATCATTGAACAGATGAATCCGCCCCTTGACTGTCATGCTGTTGCCGTCGGCACAAGGTACAGGATCTCGGAACAAATTACTCTGATCTTGGGCATTAGCGGATATTTTTACAAGGATGCCACCGCCCCCGCAGATTTTTCCAAGGGACGTCCCCAAGTTACCTACGACAAAACCCTGTATATAGGAGGCATAGGTATCCAATATCGTTTTTAACCGGCCAAAAATTCTTTAACAATTGAGCCAAATATTTGAATAACAAGCCGTTCCGAATTAATGACAGGATTAATAAATTGACAGGGTCGCTGAGACGGGTTAATTTCTATACAATTTTAACGATTGGGTTAAGGCTTCCTAATAGACTGAAGGGAGCTTTTTTGTGAAAGATCAGAATTGCAATCAAAACAAGGCGGATTATGAACATTAAAAATTCATTTTTCCACAACAAGGCACTGCTGATTACAGTTGCCGTGCTACTGGTTCTAGTGGAACTTCAGATTTTCTTCGTTTTTGCTGCAAAATCCGGAAAAAAGAATACCCTGCAGGTTCTGAATGATTCAGGAACCGTCATTTACGAAACTGATGGAACGCGTTTAACCCAGTTTAAAAAACATTATTTTGAAGCAACCTTCGGTCCTTTTGAAGATTATGAAAAAAAGCTGGTCACACGAACAGTACCGTTTCCGTTCAGGGCCTGGTTTGCCACGGCCATTGGACTTCCTTTAGGGTTTACGCTTTTGTTGGCATTTATTATATCGGCGTTTTCAACACTTGTTGGCAAAAAGCAAGAGGAACCCCTGGAAATCGAGGATAACGATACGGATGCAAAGCCAAAGGGGAAAGTGGATCATTTTTTAGCCCAGATCAACCGCATGAACATTTTTATAATTGGTGCGGGCGTTTTTTTACTTGTGCTTGCCTTCTGGGTGCTGCCCAATCTGGTTTCCGTTATCGGTCAAACCGGTCTTGAAATTATTAACCGGTATGGATGGTTTTTTGCCATTGCCGGTATGGCTATTCTTTTAATTTTTGCCTGGTTTCTTTACTTACGATATCTTTTGGCCAAAAAGGCTTTGGAAGCCGAAACCCATATCCGTGAGCATCAGTTGTACCTAAGCAGACTGCCTGCACCTGAAGCGACTATCCTTAAAATCGAAAACAAAACTGATTCCGATATACTGGAGGTTTCCGATTCAGAAAATTAACAGATTGAAATCCATGGCTGTAAACACACATTGAATCTGCATGTATTCATCTAATCAATTTCTAATTATCTTCTAACAAAGCATCGGTAATGTTTCCTGATTATTGAATTTGTACGTGATTGCATGTTTTTGGGCATTGGGAAAGCCCGAAAACTGTTCCCCACATACAAAATTTACGGAGACGACCATGCTACTGAAAACCAAATTACTTTTCGGCTTCACCGCAGTTCTTGCATTTCTTCTGGTTATTTCAGGAACCGGATTTTACAGCATAAAAAAAATATCCTCCGGATTTAAGGAATACAGTACCAAAACAAAGAACACCAATCTGAGCAATGAAATCAACAGGAACCTGACCCGCGCACGAATAGCACTGCTCGAATATCTCATGTCAAATACACCGCAGGATAAAGAACGCTATGATATTTTTTTTAAAGATCTGATGAATAACATTGAAGAATTCAACAAATTCAATACCCAAAATGATCAAAAAAAATACATTGACCAGATTAAACAGCTCTGCCTTGGGTATGATCAGAATGTACAAAAACTGTTTGAACTCCAGACCCGATTATACAACGATGTCAATGAGTCCTTGACGATTAAAGGCGATGAAATGCTTAAACGGTTAGAGCAGATCATGACCGCGTCATCGGAAAGCAACGACTTTTTTGTTATGATTCATTCGAACAATGCCATAAGCACCCTGCTTTTATCACGGTTTTTTATTGTCAAATTCCTTCAGGATTTAAGCCCTGATGCCATCAAGCAGGTACGAAAAAATTTGTCCCATCTGGAAACAGAGCTTAAAACGCTGGAAGGCACCCTTGCATATACGACCTTGATGGAGACCCTCACACCCATCATTCCGCTCCAAAAAGCATATGCTGAAGGATTTGAGCAAATAATCAAAGCGGTAGAAAATAGAAACCGGATACGGCATGAAAAGCTGGACAAAATCGAACCTGAAATAGTCAGCCTTATGGATCAGATAGTAAAAGTCTACCGGGAAGAGCAACGCGCCATCGATACCCAACTGATGACAACCACAAAGCGCAATTCAAGGACAATTATTACCTACTCCGTTTCTGCCGTTCTGATTTGCATTTTGCTGATTGTTACAATTACCCGAAGTGTTTTAAGGCAATTGGGGGAAGATCCGTCTAAAATTGCAAATGTTGCCCACCAAATTGCAGACGGTGATTTGATGTGTCAGTTCAAAAAAAATAATGGGAAAGCGTCCACAGGGGTGTATGCCGATATGGAAACCATGGCGGCACACTTAAAAAAAACTATCGGAGATATTGCCATAGGCGCCACCACCCTGACAGTTGATGCCACGGCGCTTTTCTCTTTATCAACGGAAATGAAAAAAGATGCCAAGGCGTCTGAATCAAAATCCGAATCAGCCTCCCTGGCGAGTCAATTCGTCAGTCAAAAAATGGCCAGGATGGTCACTTCCATGGAGCGGGCTTCGGTCAATGCAAATACAATTGCTTCAGCTGCCGAGCAGATGTCTGCAACCATTACCGAAATTTCGAAAAATACGGCAACAGCGAATCACATTACCCGAAAAGCAGTCAAAAACACCGAAGAGGCCAATCGGTATGTGAATGAACTTGGAGCGTCCACCGATCAAATCAGTAAAGTGGTTGAATCAATATCCGAGATCTCTGAACAGGTGAATCTGCTGGCCCTAAATGCCACCATTGAGGCGGCCAGAGCCGGAGAGGCGGGCAAGGGGTTTGCTGTTGTTGCCAACGAAATCAAGGCATTGGCAAGGCAGACAGCTGATGCATCAAACAATATCAAAGAACGAATCAGCCAGGTCCAGCACTCGGCCTCAACCACCGTAACAGAACTTGCTCGGATTACTGATGTGATTAACGAGATCAATGAGATCGTGACATCCATTACCGGGGCTGTGGAAGAGCAGTCTGTGACCACAAAAGAAATCGCATCAAATACAGCACTTGTCTGTGTTGAATTGTCTGATACCTCTCGGGAAGCATCAGATAATTCCGAATCTGCATCAGCAATTGCCGGGGATATCAAAGAAGTTAGTCAAATGTTGTCAGGTATCACAAAGGCAAGTTCCATCGTGGATGAAAACGCCGAAAAAATGACAAAATTGGCAGAAATTCTTCACAAGCGGGTCAAACGATTCTCTATTTCGTAAGTTGCTAAAATATAAAATTTTTACACTTGCTGTTTAACAAGTTGGTCAATCTAATAAGAACAAAAAATTTAGCTTATTTGTTTCAATTATGTAATATCAATAGGTGTTTTTTATATACAAATTTGAAATAAGTTGATAAATAAAATTTTACGCTGGATAGATAGTGTCAATTCCCGCAAAATCAATTCCTTTTATTATAATATGTTACAAAAAACAATAAATTACCGAGAAGAAAATGGCATACTTGTTGCTTTTTACCATGAAATTTTTGAATCAACAACAATGGAGCATAATTATGGTAACCAAGCAGCACTTTTCTATCATTTTTGTAATTCTTTCAACTCCACTGGCTGCATTGGCTGGAGACAACACAGTAATTGACAGCGGAAATACAAGCTGGATGCTGATTTCAACAGCCCTGGTGCTACTCATGCTGCCGGGCCTGGCCATGTTTTACGGCGGCCTGGTACGGGCAAAAAATGTTCTTGGAACCATGATGCATACCTTTGTGGCCATGGCGGTTATCGGTGTGCTCTGGGTGGTCTGCGGATATTCATTGACTTTTGGAAAAAGCATCATGGGCGGACTTGTCGGGTGGAACAGTGATTTCTTTTTTCTCAGGGGGATTGATGAAGCCGTGACCAACGGGATTCCGGAATATATCATCGCCATGTTCCAGGGTAAATTTGCCATCATCACGCCCGCCCTGATCAGCGGCGCTCTGGCAGAACGGATTTATTTAAGGGGATATATCCTGTTTATTTCCCTGTGGTTCCTGGTGGTTTACACGCCGCTGTGCCACTGGGTGTGGGCATCGGACGGCTGGTTGTTCAATGCCGGTGCCGCCGGGGTGATTGACCTTGCCGGAGGACTGGTCATTCATGTCTCAGCCGGTATCAGTGCCCTGGTGGCGGCCATCTACCTGGGACCCCGGCTGGGACATCCCAGAATTGCCACCCCCCCGAACAATCTGACCATGACCCTCATCGGTGCCGGACTGCTGTGGGTCGGCTGGTTTGGTTTTAATGCCGGCTCTACCCTTCAAAGCGGGCTGGACTCGTGCAGAGCCCTGACCATGACCCAAATTTCCGCGGCCAGTGGGGCGCTGGTCTGGTTGTGTATTGAAGGGATTATCTACCGGAAGGCATCTGCTCTTGGTTTTGCGTCAGGCACCCTAGCCGGCCTGGTAGTGATCACCCCGGCAGCCGCAGTGGTCCAACCCCTGGGCGCTCTTTTCCTGGGAGCGGCATCTACCGTGGTCTGTTTTTATGCACTTCAACTCAAAATGAAGATAGGGTATGACGATACACTGGACTGTTTCGGCATCCATGGTGTAGGCAGCGCGCTGGGGGTCATTCTGCTCAGTTTTTTCATCCGGGATTCCTGGATGGCATCAGCCAGTGAAGCAGCCGGTCGGACATGGACAGTCTTTGATCAACTGCTGGTACAGCTAAAAGGACTGGGCGCGACGATCCTGCTCGCAGGCGTCGCAACCATTATCCTGTGCGTTATTGTAGAGAAAACCGTGGGCTTCAGACTGGATGAAGAAAGTGAGTATAGAGGGCTTGACCAGTCGCTTCACGGCGAGAGGGGATATGACTTCTCCTCCTGATCGGTGAAATGTTCCTTTTTTAGAAAACAAAATTTCCGGTGCCTTTTCCAGGCACCGGGTTATTCATACACCGTATGACGCCGGGGATCAAAGGCCTCCCTGATGCCTTCTCCGATGAAGGTAACGGTCATCAGTGTCACTACAAGGGCTGACACCACAGCGGCTGAAATCCACCAGGCTTCCATATTTTGCCAGCCCTGGGATAAAAGTTCACCCCAGGACGGCGTAGGTGCAGGCAGGCCGAACCCCAGATAGTCCAGGGAGGTTAAGGCCACAATACCGCCGGAAACGGCAAAGGGTGCATAGGTAACGATCACGGAAATGGTGTTAGGGATAATGTGCCTGAAAATGATCCGCATATGCGAGGCACCCAGGGACCGGACGGCAAGAATATATTCACGTTCCTTTTCCCGGTAGGTCATGGTGCGCATGACCCAGGTAATGGAAATCCAGCCGAAAAAAGCCATAATCAGAATCAGGATCAGGAAGTTTGGCACCACAATGGAAGAAACAATAATAATTACATACAGAAACGGAATATTGCTCCAGATCTCAATGAACCGCTGGAAAAACAGGTCAAACACCCCTCCGAAATAGCCCATGGCACAGCCCATGGATATGCCCACAGTGTAGTTAAGAAACAACAGTGTCAGGGAAAAAAGAATAGCCGTGCGAAATCCGTACACAAGGCGGGCCAGCACATCCCGCCCCACGTTGTCCGTGCCCAGGAAATGCCGAAGGGAAAACGATGGCGGAAACGGCGGGTATTCATTGAAGCGCAGGTCATTTTCATAGGGATTATACGGCACCGGCGGCATAATTACAAAACTATTCCCCCCTTCCCTGTCAAATTTCTGCTTTAATTCCCGGTAATTGGTTTCATAGGAATACCCCAGGCCAAAGGTTTTCCCCGGGATCATATCGGCGTAGGTAGGAAAATAAAACTCCCCCTGGTAACAGACAACAAGGGCCCTGGAATTAATGAACACTTCGGCAAAAAAGGAGATGAACATCAGAACCAGAATAATCACAAGCGAACAGAAACCTCTTTTGACACTGCAAAAGCGCCGGAACTGTTCCTTTGTCACCGGGTTCAATACCCTCAATTCCATACTCCTTAATGAAACCGAACCCGGGGGTCCACTATAGCCACACACACATCAGACAAAATATTTCCCACCATGAACAGCAGGGATGAAACCACAAGAATCCCCATCACCACCGGGTAATCGCGGTCCAAAATGGACTCATACCCTAAAAGGCCCATGCCGTCGATATTGAACACCTTTTCAATGAGAAAGGATCCCATGAGAAGAATGGAAATATTGTTGCCGAAACTGGTGGCAATGGGGATCAAACTATTGCGCAGGGCATGACGAAAAACAGCCTGTTTAAAGCTTAAGCCCTTGGCAATGGCCGTACGCACATAATCGGCGGACAGGTTGTCCATGAGCGTGTTTTTCATTAAAAGGGTCATCACGGTAAAGGCACCTATCATATATGAGAAAAGCGGCAGCACCGTATGCCATGCCACATCCCTTATTTTTTCCCAAAGCGTCATATCGGTGAAATAGTCGGACGCAAGCCCGCCCAGGGGAAACAGATCCATACGGGAGGCAAACATCACCAGCATGATGACGCCGGCCACCCAGCCGGGAATGGCGTAACCTGTAAAAATAACCGCAGAGGATATATTGTCAAACCCGGTGTTATGGCGCACAGCCTTGGCCACACCCAGTGGAATACAGACGCCGTAAATGAGCGCCAGGCTCAATACCCCGAAGTAAAGGGATATGGGGATGCGCTCTTTAATCATCTCCCACACCGGGTCCTGGTATCGGGTAGACCGCCCCAGATCGCCTTTAAGCACCTTGAGAAGCCAAAGCCCATAACTTTGGAGTACAGGTTTGTCAAATCCGTAATAGGCTTCAAGGTTTTTGATCTGCTCCTCGGATAATGGCTGGCCCTGGCCTACCTCCTGGGCCCTGGAACGGCCGCCCTGCTCTCCCATCTGCATGGCCCTGGTTTCGGCAATGATACGTTCAATGGGCCCGCCGGGCACAAAGCGGGTGATCGTGAACACCATGATGGTTATGCCCATGAAGGTGGGAATCACTAAAAGGAGCCGTCTGATAAAATACGCTGTCACAAATTAGATACCGTATCAAAAACAGATGCCAGTGCCTTGTCCAGAAACTCGGGTTTGGTTCCGCCGGCCTGGGCCATGTCCGGCCGCCCGCCGCCACCGCCACCCACAATACCGGCAGCGGTTTTAACAATATTGCCGGCCTTAAAGGTCTTGGTCAGATCGTCAGTAACCATGGAAATAAGCAATGCCTTGCCATTGGATTCGGCACCCAACAGCAACACGCCCGAGCCCAGTTTGGTCTTGAATTTATCTGCCAGATCCCGGAGCTGGGATGGATTTTCAATTTCCACCCGTTTGGACAACACCTTGACCCCGTTGATCTCCTTGACATCATCGTCAATTTTTTCAACGGATTTGGACGCAATCTTGGCTTTAAGTGCGGCCAATTCTTTTTCCACAGCCTTTTTCTCGGCCACAAAGGCTTCAAGCCGCTCCACCACATCGTCCTTGGCACTTTTCAGAACCCCTGCCACCTTTTCGAGGGCAGAGTGATCGGCATGAACGGCTTCAAGTGCAGTAAGCCCTGTCACCCCTTCAATACGGCGGACACCCGAGGCAATCCCCGCCTCGGACAGGATGCGGAACAACCCGATGTCGCCGGTGGCACGGGTATGGGTGCCGCCGCACAATTCCTGGGAGAAATCTCCCTGGGAGACTACCCGGACCACATCCCCGTATTTTTCTTCAAACAGGGCCGTGGCACCCGACCGGACCGCCTCTTCCATGTCCATCTCTTTTGTGGTGACCGCATGGTTTTCAATGATATGGGTGTTGACCTCTGTTTCAATGGCAGCAAGCTCTTCGGAGGTAACCGCGCTGAAATGGGTAAAGTCGAACCGCAGCCTGTCCGGTGTCACCAGAGAGCCGGACTGCTTGACATGATCGCCTAAAACCTTACGAAGCGCTGCATGCAGGATATGGGTGGCGGAATGGTTTGCAGCCGTAGTCCGGCGAAGCCCTGCATCCACCTTGAGGGTAAATGTATCGCCTTTCTTGCAGGACCCTTTAACGACCCTGCCCTTGTGGATGAAAAGACCGGAAGGATCCTTCACCGTATCCGTGATTTCAATAAGGCAGGCATCATTTTCAAACAGACCCCGATCCCCGGCCTGGCCCCCGGATTCAGCATAAAATACGGTTTCCGGGGTGACCACTTCAATTTCCTCACCCGCGCCGGCCGTATCCACTTCAGCATCATCCTTGACCACAATAAGCAGATCACTTTGCATTTCAATGGTATCATAACCTTTGAACACGGTTTTCACACCTGCCGAGGTCAGGGGTTTATAGGCCTCGCCCACACCGGCAAACTTCTTTTTGGACTTGGACCTGGCTTTCTGTTCAGCCATGGCCGCATCAAATCCTTGCATATCGAGGGCAATACCCATCTCCTTGACATGATCCTGGATAATGTCAACAGGAAATCCAAACGTATCGTAAAGCTTGAAGATCACCTCTCCCGGAATAATTTTCTCCTTTTTCTTTTCAAGGTCCTCAATGGTTGCCTCCAAAAGCTTCATGCCGGTTTCAAGGGTTTCAAGGAACTTTTCTTCTTCGTTTTTCACCACGTTGAGGATAAAAGCGGCAGACTCTTTGAGTTCCGGATAGGCATCATCCATAATGGTAAATACAGTCTGAACGGTTTTGTGTAAAAAGGGTTTGGTCAGCCCGATGCTGCGCCCGTACCGGATGGCCCGGCGCATGATCCTGCGAAGTACATAACCGCGCCCCTCGTTGGAAGGCAATACCCCGTCACAGATTAAAAAAGCGCTGGCTCTTGAGTGGTCGGCAATGACCTTCATGGCCACTTCCACTTCCTTGGATTCCCGCCGTTTTTTTCCGGCCAGTTCTCCGACCCGGTCCATGATGGGGAGAAAAAGGTCGGTATCAAAATTGGTGGGCACGTTCTGCAGTACGGAGAGAATGCGCTCAAGACCCATCCCCGTGTCAATACTGGGTTGGGGCAGCGGCCTCATGGTGCCGTCTTCACTTCTTTCAAACTGCATGAACACCAGATTCCACAATTCCAGCCATCGGTCGCAGTCACAGCCCACGGCACAGTTGGGATCATCACACCCGAACTCCTTGCCACGGTCAATATGAATTTCGGAACAGGGACCGCAGGGGCCGGTATCGCCCATGGCCCAGAAATTGTCCTCTTCGCCTAACCGGGAGATGCGGCCGACAGGAAGGCCAACCTGCTTATTCCAGATTTCAAAGGCCTGATCATCATCTTTATAAACAGAGACATAAAGTTTATCGGCATCAAACCCGTACCCGTTGGTCAGCAGGTCCCAGGCAAAATCAATGGCCTTTTCCTTGAAATATTCGCCAAAGGAAAAATTGCCCAGCATCTCAAAAAAGGTATGATGGCGCGCCGTGTACCCGACATTCTCAAGGTCGTTATGTTTACCCCCGGCCCGCACGCATTTCTGTGAGGTGACCGCTGTGTCGTAGTCACGTTTTTCATCACCTGTAAAAACACGCTTAAACTGCACCATACCGGCGTTTACGAACAGCAGGGTGGGATCATCCTGGGGTACCAGGGACGATGAGCGCACATGGCGGTGGTTATGTTTTTTAAAATATTCGAGGAAAATTTTCCTGGCTTCATTACCTGTCATAGTAGTATTGGCTCCTGCTCAACTGTACCGGTTAGGTTAGTGTTTGAACGGCTCGTTAGAGGAGCGTTCGCTCNNGAGCGAACGCTCCTCTAACGAGCCGCCCAAACACGGGTTTCGGTTCAGGCACTGGGTTTGGATTCCGGTAGACTGTCCTTTCCGGTATCGGCTGCAGTTTTGGCTGCATCCGCTCCGGCAATTCCAAGTTCGGTTCTCACTTTAAGTTCAATGGCATCAAAGATATCGGGATTGTCAATTAAAAAAGCTTTCACATTCTCCCGGCCCTGGCCGATGCGCTCTTTGTCAAACGAGTACCAGGACCCGCTCTTGTTCACAATATCCAGCTCAACCGCCATATCCAGAAGATCGCCGGTCCTGGAAATGCCATCCCCGTACATCAGATCGAATTCAACACTTTTAAACGGGGGGGCCAGTTTGTTTTTCACCACCTTGACCTTGGTCCGGGACCCGATCACATCTTCGCCGTCTTTAATGGCTGCGGCCTTTCTGATCTCAAGACGCATGGAGGCATAAAATTTCAAGGCATTGCCACCGGTGGTGGTTTCCGGGTTGCCGTAGACCACGCCGATCTTCATACGGATCTGGTTAATAAAAATCAGGGTGGTGGCGGTTTTTCCTATTGTCCCGGTCAGTTTACGAAGGGCCTGGGACATAAGACGCGCCTGCAGTCCCATGTGGGAATCGCCCATCTCACCTTCGATTTCTGATCTGGGCACAAGGGCAGCCACCGAGTCCACAACCAGGATGTCAATACCGCCGCTTCGCACCAGCATGTCGACAATTTCAAGGGCCTGTTCACCGGTATCGGGCTGGGAAACCAGAAGTTCGTCACAGTCGACGCCCAGCCGCCTGGCATAGGCCACGTCCAGGGCGTGTTCGGCATCGATGAATGCGGCAATACCGCCTTTTCTTTGGGCTTCGGCCACGGCATGAAGTGCAAGGGTTGTCTTGCCGGAAGATTCCGGGCCGTAAATCTCAATGATCCGGCCCCTGGGGTATCCGCCCACGCCCAGTGCCTTGTCCAGGGCAAGGGAACCGGACCGGATCACGGGAACGGCTTCCACCTCCCGGCCCCCCAGCTTCATGATCGAGCCTTTGCCGAACTGGCGCTCGATCTGATTCATGGCGGTCTGGACGGCTTTTTCCTTTTCCTTATTTTTTTCCATCGCGTTTTCCTCCTCAATCACAACATAAAGTATATTGCTTTAAGCAGGAAAGCGGCCAGCACCCCTGCCATTAAATCATCCAGTACAATACCGGCCCCGCCGGAAAAGTTTTTTTCAAACCAGCAGATCGGAAAAGGCTTTAATATATCAAAACATCTGAAAGCAATAAAGCCTATGACCAAAGAGAGTAAGCTTATAGGCACCAGGGTCATGGTTACACAAAACCCTGCCATCTCATCAATGACCACAGCCCCCGGATCTTTTTGGCCAATCAGAACTTCAGCCTTTTGGGAAATCCAAATCGCACAAAGTATCACGCCCACCAGAAACAGGGCGGCAGCACCGGGCGTACACGCCGTTGATAGCCACACCATGATACCGATCAACGGCAGGCCCGCAAGGGTGCCAAAAGTCCCGGGGGCAAAAGGCAGCCGTCCCAGGCCAAAACCCATGGCAATGAAAAGTATTGTTTTTTCTCCCATCAGCCGGATCCTTCCCCGATCTTTTATGACCGTCCTGTTTGCCTGTCAAGGGGATTCGATTCAGCCAGGATCTGCTCATATACCTGATAAAAGGGCAATTCCTGTTCCAGGGCAATGCGTTTGCACTCATCATATTCCGGCATAATCCGGGCCCGGCCCTTTGGGGAGGTGATCTTTTTGGCGCTTACCCGGCCAAGGCTGGTCTCTACTTCCACGGGTTCGCGTTTTAAAATCATTCTGTCGCAAAGGTGATATCGCACCCCGATGGTTGTGGTCTCTGACAGCAGGACGTCTGCAAGCACCTGGAGCTGCGCCGGCCGGCAGATCACCTCAATGCGTGTGGCGGGACGGTTCTTTTTCATGAATGCCGGTGTAAAACTGACGTCAAGCGCCCCTTTGTCCATGAGGCGGTCCATGACAAAGCCCAGACTCTCCGGGCTCATGTCATCCACATTGGTATAGAGCACATGAACCTGGTCCGACAGGATGTTATCCGCGGAATTCTTCACGACGGAAGGGGTGCCCAGCACCAGACGCAGAAGATTGGGCACAGATGCGCCAATGTCGCGTTTGCCGGCCCCGTATCCTACTTTTTCAATCTGCATGTCCGGCATGCCCCCGAACTGGGGTGCCAACGTTGCCACAATGGCTGCGCCCGTGGGCGTAACGATTTCGGTTTTGGCGTCAGAGCCCCTCACTTGAAGTCCCTTAAGTATGGCCACAGTGGCCGGAACCGGCACGGGAATGGTGCCATGGGCGCACTTAATGGTCCCTGATCCCAGGGGAACCGGGGTTGCCGCCACCTGGTCCACCCCCAGGTAATCCAGGGCCAGAAAGCTGCCAATGATGTCCACCAGGCTGTCAATGCCGCCAATCTCATGGAAGTGGACGGTTTCAATGTCCTTTCCGTGGATATGGGCTTCGGCCTGGGCAATGAGTTTAAAGGCGGTCAGGGCATTGGCCCGAACCTGGTCCGGCAGATCCGCAGATTCAATCATCTGCCGGATGTGGGTGTAATGGCGATGAGTGACATGGTCGGTCACATCCACATAAAGATTAACGGCCCGCAGATGGTGCCGGAACACAATTTCAGTGCGCAGGTCAAAACCGTCCAGAACGGCTGACAATTTTCTCTTGAGCCACTCCACAGAGACACCAAGATCCACCAGTGCTCCTAAAAACATGTCGCCTGCAATACCTGCCATCATATCAAGATAAAGAATCATACCGCTGCCTTTCCTGTTGCATGGATTTGAAGAATTTCAAGGACCAGTTCAGCACAACTGACCATATCTTTAAGTGCAATGGATTCCTTAAGGGTGTGCACATCCGTCATGCCTGTGCCGATAACGCCTGCGGCAATGCCTTTGCCGAAAAAGATATTGGCATCAGCCGCACCGCCGCTTGTTTTACAGACCAGGTGCCTGCCCAGGTTCGCCGCAGCTTTTTGGGCAAGCCTGATTACCATATGATCTTCGGGGATGTTGGTGTGGGGAAAATCATTTTTCACAATCATTTCCACCCGGGGAAGCCCGTCCCCACCAGCCTGAAGTTCGGCCATGGTATTTTTAAACGTGGAGACAATGCCCTGTGTGACCTTATCCAGTTTTGCAGGATCATGGGACCGGGCTTCACCGTGAATTTCCACATATTCGGGCACGATATTGGTGGCAGCCCCGCCGGAAATAAGCCCAAGATTGCAGGTGGTCTCCTGGTCAATGCGCCCCAGTTCAAGCTTGGCAATGGCGCAGGACGCCGCATAAATGGAAGAAATCCCGTTTTCGGGAGAACTGCCGGCATGGGCGGCACGTCCGTAAATTTTTGCACTGATCTTGTTGGCCGCAGGTGCCCGGTTCACAATACCCTGGGTGTCCACAGCGTCCAGAATGTATCCGAATTTTGATTTAAGCCGGGAGCAGTCAAGGTTCTTTGCCCCTAAAAGCCCCTGCTCCTCACATACCGTCATGACCACCTCAACAGGGGGGCACGGCAGGTTATTATCTTTGATCACCTGCATCACCTCAAGGATGACGGCAAGGGCGGATTTGTCGTCGGAACCCAGGATGGTGGTGCCGTCACTTCTGAACACCCCGTCCTCAAATATGACCTTAACCCCTTTGCCCGGCACCACGGTGTCCATATGTCCGGAGAGCATTACCGGATCAACGTCTGTATTTCCTTTAAATGCTGCCACAAGATTGCCGCAGTCACCGTTGACCTTGGCACCGGCCTCATCAAACACCACGGTTGCCCCAAGGTCTGTCAGTTCCTTTTCAAGCACCTTTGCGATCACGGCCTCGCTTCGGGATTCGGAATCAATCCGCGCAAGGGTTGCAAACCGCTGCCCCAGGCGTTCTTCATCAATCATATTCTATCCTTTATATACTAAGGCCCACCAGGACCATTTAAACAAGTGGGATAATATACTAGAATTTATCGGGGAATGCCAGTCCCTGTTATCACAGATCTGCAGGGCAATGACCATGTAACCGGCCTGCAGCGCAATGTCAATTGCACACCTTTCTGGTGCCGGCCTGCGGGAAATTAGCCGGACCGTGGCAGATGCGCTTGAATGGGCTAAACTTTTTGCAATAAAGATTGAATGTAAACTTTAATCCTGTTTAATAGACATTCCAGCCTATTCTGTTTATTATTTTGAAACTTAACAGCCTTAATGTTTGGAAAATTTATGGAATACAGATTTGATATTGATAAAATACGCACCACAATACTGGCAATAGATCCTTTTGAATTCCCTGAAAAGTTACCAGAACTCATAGAGCTTATTGATTATTATTCTATCTTCTTAACCAAGGCTTATAACACGACTTTGGAAATTTCCAAACGATTGGGAGCCGAGCAATATTTTAATTATTCCGTCTGGGCTTTTATGACAGTAGGCCCCGCTTTCATTGCGGCAGAACAACAAGATGCCGATGAAGGCATTGAATGGCAATTGAATTTTTTAAACGGCCTATCCAGAGTTGTACTTGAAAATATTAATAAAGTCCTGGCAGCACCTTTGGTTCCAGGAAATTTTCCAGAACATTGGATTGTTTCTTTGGATTAAACCTGGCTTCTCCCGAATTGAAAAGCACCAAGGAGAGCCTCACCAACAGAGCCTGGAAAACGACCAGCAAAAAGGCCATCAAGGACAACGCCGAGGTATTGTTCAAGTACTTGATTTGTCTGACGTCACAAGCTTCCGGAAGGAATCCTTCCTCTTTGAGTTCCTTGATCGCTGCAGGATAAGCGCGGTTCTTATCAACCGTAATTACCCGGGGTGTTGAGGTATGTGAGGATTTTAAGGGGAACCGTATGCGGGAATTCTGCACGTACGGGTCTGTGGGGGAGGCGTCGGGCAACCGATGCTCTACCCGAAAGAAAAACTCTATACAAATTGATGCACTATCTGTATAATAGAATCAATAAGTTGCTTCTCTACCTCAAAAACGCAGACGCCTGTTTCTCATTTATCAAAATGCCGTGAATTTTCATTGTTCCTGCTGGAAAAATTTCGTTCGTTTTTGATTGCGGCTCGTACTGGATGCAAGCTCAAGCAAAGTTTTCTCTTGTTACAAAAGTTAAAATGGAACTGGTTCATTCAGAGCCTGTTTAAAAATTATTTTTAACGGGGCAAGTTGGCTAATTTCAGCAGAAATATGCCTGTATCATAGCCACATAGCCAAAATAAACCCTTTTTAAATGCGTTTGTGACACAATGTGGTATTTTTTAAACAGGCTCTCAAATTTCAAGTTCAAATCCGTTCAGGCAACTTATAAAAGTGTTTTTATGTGTTTTTTTATCATTAGTGAACCTTAACTTTTAATTTTTTAGGAGGTTATTATGGAAAATAGTGTTTACAAAATAATCGAACTCGTTGGATTTTCTGAAAAATCCTGGGAAGATGCTGCCAAGACCGCTGTGGCAAGGGCCGATAAAACCTTAAGAGATATGCGAGTGGCCGAGGTGAAAGAAATGGATATGCGTCTGGAAGACAACCGGATTGTGGGATACCGGATAAAATTAAAAGTGTCATTCAAACTTGACGGGTAATTGGCAAGGTAAAAAAGCCCCCCTTATTTGAAAAAATGGTATTTAAGAAAAAATTCACAATGCCCGGAGGTATTGTTTTCCGGGCATTGAAATCAATTGCGTTTTTATTTTGGACCTTTGGGTAAAATTAAACATTGGGACGAAATCAGCCATAAAATTTTTTGAAAACTCAATTTTTTTAGACTCTTAAGCAAGAATCAAGGTTACCGTTTTTGAGGCTATTTTAGCCTGAAAAACGGTAACATAAAATTCCTTATAAACCATTTTATTTCAACATGTTATACATTTTGCTATGACATATTTCGTCCCAATGTTTAATTATACCCAACCTTGTTGCACTTTTCGGGGGGATGGGCACCTCCCCCAAACATGAATCCAGCGGTCATCGAGACCTTTTACTCGATGATCCAGTTTTTTCCAAACCCTGTAAATACTGGAGTTGGGATGACGTGTTTTTACAAGAATTTTTTGGCTCTAAACTGTAAGTGACTGATATCGTTGTTTTTAAAAAATATGACCACGACGGCGTGCGCTTTCAATAAAACTAATAATATCAAATCTTTATAAAAAAATGGATCGTCGAGTTTTAATCATCATAATACGACAGGAGAAACATGAAATGAATCCAACTATCGATATAGCCTTGGATGATAGAACTGTCCGGTTTACAGCCGATGGGAAAATGTATGTTCTTGATGCAATATCCGCCCTTGTCGAAATCGTTCCTGCAATTGATATATGGAAAGATTTTAAGAAGGAAAAACCAGAAATCGCTCAATATATAAAGTATCATTATCTTCCTGGAAACAAGAAGGTGCCAACCACTGACAGTGCGGGCTGGGAGGAAATTCAAATCCTGCTATTTAATTATTTGATTGATAGCACCACATTCAGCCGGGGCTGAATTTTAATCTGAAAGTAAAACATAAAAGGGAGCAGTTTATGACCACTCATACAAACATTGACATGACCCTTAAAATTGGCGGGGCAGCCGGTCAGGGGATACAGACAATTGGAAATCTTTTGGCCAGCGCATCTCGGGATGCAGGTTTTTATATCATGGCGATCAACGATTTTGAATCCCGCGTCCGGGGCGGTCATAGTTTTTTTCAGATGCGCATCAGTGATAAGCCGGTTTATGCACCCCATCACAGGATTGATCTTTTGATCGCCCTTAATCGGGAGACTTGGGATTTGCACAAGGATCAATTACAGGACGATGGCATTGCTATCCTGGAGGTGCCACTTGATTCTCCATCCAAACAGGTGTTTGAGGTTGAGTTTTCGACTCTTGCCAAGGAAATCGGCAGCAGTCTTTATTCCAATACGGTTGCCGCTGCTGTCGGCCTGTCAATCCTGGGGGCCTCTTTTGACAAGATTGCCGATCTGCTCTCCTGGCAATTTGCCGGTAAAAAGGAAGATATTATCCAAAAAAACATCAAAGCGGCCCGGTTGGGATATGATGCGGTCAAAGATATCCAGTTTTCCCGGCAGCCGTTTTTAAAGACTTCTGATCCCAAGGGTCAGATCATGGAAGGCTCCCGGGCGATCGCCCTGGGTGCCATTGCATCAGACTGCCGGGTAGCGGCATTTTATCCCATGTCCCCTGCAACTAGTATCATGCAGCATCTTGCCGGCTGGACAAACCGCCTTCCCCTTGTGGTGGAGCAGGCGGAAGACGAAATTGCGGCCGTCAACATGGTTATCGGCGCCTCTTTTGCCGGTGCCCGGGCAATGACCGCCACCTCGGGCGGCGGTTTCTGCCTCATGACAGAAGGCCTTGGCCTTTCAGCCACTACGGAAACCCCCATTGTCATTATCGATGCCCAACGGCCTGGCCCTGCCACAGGCCTGCCGACCCGCACCGCCCAGGGAGATCTTTTGTTTGCCATCCATGCCTCCCAGGATGATTTTCCACGGTTTGTCTTTGCACCAGGCAGTCTTCTGGAAGCCTTTGAGATCACTCAAAAGGCATTTGCCCTGTCTGAAAAATACCAGGTTCCGGCAATTATTCTTGTGGATCAATATATGGCAGACTCTATTTTTATACTGGAGCACTCCTTTACGTTTCCCAAAAAGGTGGAACGGTTTATTGTTGGGGATAAAGATCTTAAGGATCCGAAAAATTACAACCGGTATGAGCTGACACCCTCCGGGGTTTCCCCCAGGGCACTGCCATGCACAGGCGCTGCCAGGGTCGTTGTATCCAGTGATGAACACAGAGAAGACGGCCATATCACCGAGGATATTGATAACAGAAACGCTATGGTCAACAAACGCAAGTCAAAACTGCCGGATATGATCAGGGAAATGTCTGCACCCCAAGCCTTGTTCCCCGAAGCAAAAACAGTACTTCTGGGGTGGGGATCAACATCCGGCAGTATTAAAGAATCAGTGGAATTTCTTCGCAACGAAGGGATAGATGTGGGTTGCCTTTTATTCACAGACCTGTGGCCCTTCCCCACCGCAATTGTCGAATCCCATTTAAAAGACCCGGTTAAAACCATTATTACGGTGGAACAAAATTCGGGGGCTCAGTTCGGGCATCTGTTAAAAGAGCAGACCGGGATTTCATACACTCATGCCATACTGAAATATGATGGCAGGCCCTTTTATCCGATAGAGATCATGGCTGCGGTTAAAGAAAAGGAGAAACATTGAGATGGTTACCCCAAAAGATTTTAATTCAGACTATCAAAACCAGTGGTGTCCGGGATGTGGAAATTTCGGGATTCTGGAAGCCATGAAAGATGCCCTGGCAACCCAGGGTATCCCTCCGGAAAAGATCCTGATTATTTCCGGCATCGGCCAAGCAGCCAAAACCCCTCATTTTTTAAACTGCAATATGTTTCACAGTCTTCATGGAAGGGCACTTCCCCTGGCTCTGGGAGCAAAACTTGCCAACCATGATCTGAAAATAATAGTGAATTCAGGCGATGGTGACTGTTATGGTGAGGGCGGCAACCATTTCATGCACGCCATCCGGCGGAACACTGACCTGACACTGCTGGTGCACAATAATCAGGTCTACGGCCTGACAAAGGGCCAGGCATCCCCGACATCAGGCCTTGGCATGACAACCTCTCTTCAACCCGATGGGGTTATATCAGAACCGTTCAACGGACCTGCCGTGGCGCTGAGTCTGGGTGCAGGATTTGTTGCCCGGGGGTTTTCCGGCAACAAGGATCATTTAAGCCGCCTCATACAAAAAGCCATGGACCATAAAGGCGTAAGCCTCATTGATATCATGCAGCCCTGTGTATCGTTTAATAAAATCAACACCTTTGAATGGTATAAAGAAAGGGTATATGAAGCAGATAATCCTGATCCTGAAAATTTGCCACAGGCCATGAAGCTGGCCATGGAATGGGGGGATGCCATCCCCATCGGAATATTTTATCAAACAAAAAAACCGGATTTTACATCCCGGATAAAGGGACTTGAAAAAGGTCCCCTTATTTTTCGCAATTATGATCCCGAGAAAGCCAATATAATATTACAGGATTCCTAGGGAAATATCATATGAATAAAGATAACAAGCATCATCATGATCAAACACCTCATCCGGATCAAGGAGCGGAAGATAGCACCCTGAAAGATTCGGTCTGCGGTATGGACGTTAGCAGGGACAGCCCATACCATACCGACCATGGGAAAGAGAAAATCTATTTTTGCAGCGAACATTGCCTGAAAAAATTTGAAGAAAATCCATCAAATTACCTGACAAAACAGGAAACACCTGCAAAGAGCGAAGGACAAAAAGCCCATGCTCCCCAAAACGAGGCCGATATCTACACTTGTCCCATGCACCCGGAAGTAAAACAGACCGGGCCGGGAAGCTGCCCAAAATGCGGCATGGCCCTGGAACCTGAGAACGCAGCTGAACAGGAAGGGGAAAACCCGGAACTGGCAGACATGCGTAGCCGATTCTGGGTCAGTCTGGTTCTTACGTTACCGGTCTTTGTTATAGCCATGGGTGACATGATTCCCGGTAACTCATTGGCAAAGATCGCTTCGAAAAATGTTCTTGTCTGGTTTGAACTCTTGCTGGCAACACCGGTTGTGTTATGGGGCGGATGGCCGTTTTTGGTAAAGGGCTGGCAATCCCTTGTCACCTGGAATCTAAATATGTTTACCCTGATCGGCCTGGGTGTATCTGTGGCCTATCTTTATAGTTTGATCGCGGCAATTTTTCCCGAAATATTTCCAGCCTCTTTCAGGGGGGAAGAGGGAACGGTGGCTGTTTATTTTGAAGCGGCGGCTTCCATTACCACCCTCATTCTGTTGGGGCAGGTACTGGAATTGAAAGCCCGCAGCCAAACAGGCTCAGCCATAAAGGCGCTGTTGGGGCTGGCGCCTAAAACCGCCAGGATAATTCGAGATGACGGCACCGAAGAAGATATTCCACTCGAACAGGTGGCGCTTGGCAACAAGCTAAGGGTGCGGCCGGGTGAAAAGGTTCCGGTTGACGGTACAGTTCTGGACGGAAAAAGTTCCATTGATGAGTCAATGGTTACGGGTGAGTCAATACCTGTGGAGAAAAATAAGGGCGACAAATTAATTGGAGCAACGGTCAATGGTACGGGAACACTGATCATGGAAGCCAAACGGGTAGGAAGCGAAACCGTTTTGGCGCAGATCGTCCATATGGTTTCCGAAGCCCAGCGGAGCCGCGCTCCCATCCAGAAAGTGGCCGATGTTGTGGCTGGATATTTTGTGCCGGCAGTAGTCGGTTCAGCCATCATTACATTTATTGTGTGGAGTATGTNNGCTCCCATCCAGAAAGTAGCTGATGTGGTGGCCGGGTATTTTGTGCCGGCAGTCGTCGGTTCCGCCATTTTAACTTTTATTGTATGGAGTCTTTTCGGTCCTGACCCCAAAATGGCCCATGCTTTGATAAATGCAGTGGCTGTGCTCATTATTGCCTGCCCCTGTGCCCTTGGTCNNCTGGCCACCCCCATGTCGATCATGGTGGCTACCGGCAAAGGCGCCGCCATGGGCGTCCTGTTCAAAAATGCCGAAACCATTGAAGTCATGCGGAAAATAGACACCCTAGTGGTGGATAAAACCGGCACACTCACCGAAGGTAAGCCCAAGGTTGTTGCCGTCACTACAGTGACCGGCCACAATGAGTTGGACATGCTGCATTTGGCGGCAAGTCTCGAAAAGGGCAGCGAACACCCCTTGGCAGCGGCCATCGTGAACTATGCCGAAGAAAAAGGGATCAATCTGGTCAAAGCCGTTGATTTTGAATCGAAGACCGGCAAGGGCGTCAAGGGCAGCGTGGACGGCAAACAGATTGCCTTTGGTAATATCAGACTTTTTGAGAAATTAAACATAGCTGTGCAGGAACTTGCGTCAAAAGCAGAAGCCATGCGCAAAGATGGCCAAACTGTCATGTTTGTCGGAATAGACGGGAAGCTTGCGGGCCTTATCGGTGTGGCGGACCCGATCAAGAAAACCACGACTGAGGCAATCAAACTGCTTCATCAGGACAACATCCGCATTGTCATGTTGACCGGTGACAGCAAAACCACGGCTATGGCAGTGGCTGAAAAACTCGAACTGGATGAGGTGAAGGCCGAAGTACTGCCTGATCAGAAAGCCGATGCAGTCAAAAAGTTTCAAGAAGCCGGCCGGATTGTGGCCATGGCTGGAGATGGGGTCAACGACGCACCTGCTCTGTCCCAGGCCCACGTCGGTATTGCCATGGGCACTGGCACGGATATCGCCATGGAAAGTGCGGGCATCACCCTAGTCAAAGGCGACCTCATGGGCATTGTTCGCGCGCGTTTGTTGAGCCATGCCACCATGCGTAATATCAAACAGAATCTGTTTTTTGCTTTTGTATACAACTCTCTGGGGGTGCCGATTGCAGCCGGTGTTCTTTATCCGGCTTTCGGCCTGCTTTTGAGTCCGATGATTGCCGCGGTGGCCATGAGTTTAAGTTCCGTGTCAGTTATCGGCAATGCGCTCCGGTTGCGCAAAATAAAGATTGATTGATGAAACCAATAACTGCTGAGAATGAGGGAATTGGATTGGATTAAATTGTATAAAAAAGGAGACCCCTTATGAAAAAAGACAACAGTCCCAAGCCAGACAAAACTCAATCACATAGCGAACCGACGGATCTGGACGTTTGTACCGATGCGCCTGAATTCGCAGAACATGCAAGACCCAACGAACCGCCCAGTGAGCCCTGTGATGACGGCAGGGCCGGAATCACCATATCCGATAAGCAAAAAAAAGAGGGGAAGAATATGACAGAAGACAAGCAGAAATCAATGAATAAAAAAGAACTCTGCAAGAAAATTGAACAGGTATACCCGGACATCGGAGAATGCGGAATTGATTTGGATGTTACATATGACAATGATAACAACCGTTGGAAGATTCTCTTGAAAAAGGATAACAAGTCTGTGGAAACCTTTTTGAAACCCGGAGATGCACAACTCTGCATGGAAGGCCGCTGGTGTGTCATCCTGGGTATTGAAATCAGTCGGCTCAAGGATAGCATCGAAAAAGTGTCTTCATCAAAAAAGGAGAATGCAGAGGAGGTCTCGGATCATGAAAACCATTAAAAATGCAGCTTGGGCATCAAAAGGCTTAAGCGGTCGCGGATCCACCTGCAAAATGGTGGTCTGCCTGGATTCATTTCTGCTGATTATAACGGATTTGGGGGAGGCCACTAATTCGGCTTTTTGGTCCTTCCCTATTTTCAGGCTTCTTGGTTATTGCGCATGAATTCTCTGTCCTATTTGGGGTCGCAATTCAGGGCAGGATTTAAAACGAGCCACAATAAATTCAAATAGTTAAACATGGTCCCCCAAATCCGTTATAATCAGAATAATTCTATACAAATTGATGCACTATCTGTATAATAGCATAAATAAGTTGCTTCTCTATCTCAAAAACGCAAACGCCTGTTTCTCATGTCTCAAAATGCCGTGAATTTTCATTGTTCCTGCTGGAAAAATCCAGTTCGTTGTTGATTGCGGCCCTTACTGGATGCAAGCTCAAGCAAAGTCTTCTCTTATTGCAAAAGTTAAGATGGAACCGGTTCATTGAAATTTCAAGTTCAAATCCGTTCAGGCAACTTATAAAAGTGTTTTTATGTGTTTTTTTATCATTAGTGAACCTTAACTTTTAATTTTTAGGAGGTTATTATGGAAAATAGTGTTTACAAAATAATCGAACTCGTTGGATTTTCTGAAAAATCCTGGGAGGATGCTGCCAAGACCGCTGTGGCAAGCGCCGATAAAACCTTAAGGGATATGCGAGTGGCCGAGGTGAAAGAAATGGATATGCGCCTGGAAGACAACCGAATTGTGGGATACCGGGTAAAATTAAAAGTGTCATTCAAACTTGACGGGTAATTGGCAATAATTGGCAAGGTAACAAAGCACCCTTTATTTGAAAAAAGATTATTTAAGAAAAATTCACAATGGACCAGCGAAGGAGAGTTAAAATGGCCGATCCAAAAGATATGTATCAATGTCAAGTACACAACTGTGGGTATGTTTATGACCCTGACAAAGGCGAGCCAAAGACCAATACGCCTCCAGGAATAGCGTTTAAAGACCTTCCTGATGATTGGAGATGTCCGTTTTGCGGATCTTCAGCTAAAACATTCAGGCCCTTGGCTGGGCCTGGATCTGTTTTGGTCGAAGGTAGCTAAAAGTAGTAGGGGGCTAAATCTTCTTCCTCTTATGGCAGATTCTAATAGGTTCATCCTCCGGGAACGCCCCAAAGGGTAGCAGGGGGATGAACCTATGCATGATTAGGTAAGATTAATAATCCCGATATGCGCAGCAATGTTCTCCGATCATTAAATCGAGGAGAAGCATTGCACCAACTGATTTCGGCTATTCGAAAAATAGGAGAGACAAAACTATCCGGAAAAAATGAAATCGAAATACACAACGAATGCAATCGATTGGTTGCGAATTGTATTATATTTTATAATGCAGTTTTATTATCGGATTTATATAAAGCATATAATAAGCAAGATGACCAGGATTTACTCGATCTTATGAAAAGCCTATCCCAAGTGGCTTGGCGGCATATTAATTAACATGGGTAAACCCCCGGCTTTGCCGGGGAGACTCTCAGAGTTTGACATTTGCGGGAAAAATCGAAAGCCTCCATTAATGTGAACCGCTCAAAGATCACAAAAGAAAGGAGATTTTCGATGAATACTTACAGCAAATTAAATCATACA
>NZ_DDYV01000106.1:0-33912 GCF_002348205.1 Desulfobacter sp. UBA2225
GTATTTGCTTGAAGTTTACAGGTATATTGAACTCAACCCTGTCCGAGCCGGGATTGTTTCAAATCCTAAGGACTATCGCTGGTCGAGCTATCGGATCAATGCACTGGGAAATGTTTCGGATTTATGTATTCCCCACCCTGAATATTTGAACCTTGGGAGGGATTCAGACAAACGCCGGGAGAAATATCGTGAACTATTCAAGCATCATTTCAGCGACACTGTATTAGAACAAATCAGAAAGGCAACCAACAAGGGCATGATTGTCGGCAATGATCAATTCCGTGAAGAAATCGAAGCCTTAACCGGCCGGCGCGTTAAGGAAAAGAAAAGAGGAAGGCCGGTTGGGTGGCGGAAGCCAAAGATTTAATTTTACTCTGACCCCAATCAATTCAATCAATTACAATATAAAAATGGATAAAAGAAATATGGAAAAAATATATATGGTTGGTTTAATAAGCTCATTCTTGCTAATGGGGTGTGCTGGGATTATACCTGATCTGGGTGTAAATAATGGCAAATTGACACCATGCCCTAAAACACCAAACTGCGTTAACAGTCAGGCGATTGGTGAAAAATGTTATATTCAGCCTATTGACTACACTGGTGTACAGCAGAAGGCGAGATTTAATCTCCTGCAGGTACTTGAATCTGAACACCAGGCAAAGATATTGATGGCTCAAGAAAATTATATTAGAGCGGAGTTCAAGTCAACTTTTTTTGGATTTGTTGATGACGTGGAGTTTTATTTTTCAGAAGCGCAAACCAGTGAGAAGGTCATTCATATTCGATCCGCTTCACGTGTTGGATATACCGACTTCGGTATCAATCGAAAACGAATTGAGCGGATTCAAAGTAAATTAAAACAGGCCCAATGATTCGAACGATATTCTTAAGCTTATACATGATTAACCCCAACGTTTTAAAAAAGCGTTGGAAAAATTCTTGGTTTTCAGGCTGCCTTTTGCAAGTACGAAAATAGGAGACAGATCACGATTTTCTAATTCTATCTTCTTTCAAAATAGCCAGATAGGGTGGGCAAAAGCGCAGCGTTGCCCACCATTGTATGTATAATATTTTGTGCCTGAACGATAAATCAGATGGGCTTCAAGTTTATGGACAACCGGTGGGCACAAAAAACGTTCCCACCCGACCGCGCTCCTGATTAATGAAGAAAACTAAACAATAACCATGAATAAAAAAGAGGTCTGTCCCCTATTTTCCACCCTGCTTTCCACAAATCAGCGGCCCAAGAATCTAAATACAACCGCAGCGGCAAGTGACACACATGCGCTCATCAAAAAGAGACGAGCGCCATATGCCTCATACAAATAGCCGTTCAGCAAAAATTCCCAGCACGCCGAAATATATAAAATACTGGGTTTTCAGTATCAGGTATAACGATTTATTATGGCTCATGTCTGCCTACAAGTCCGGTGGAAGGAGAAAATTTTTCAGGCTGTTTAAATACATATCAAACCCCTTAATAAAAATATCGTTGTGATTTGCGCCGGGGATCATCAAAAGGTCTTTGTCGGCAGACGGGCAAAGGTTATAAAGCACTTCTCCTTGTGAAAAGTCGATAATATGGTCAAACTGTGCATGAATAATTAAAAGCGGTTTGTTCCAATGCTTGATTTTATCGGCATTGCCGAATCCTTGTGATTCCTGAAAACCGATCATGTCAGGATCAAGCCCAAGGGTTTTCAAAAGCGGGGCTGCATGGGCAAATCCGCTTTCGATGATCAGCCTGTCAATGCTGTCCTGGCGGGTGGCAGCCAACTCCAGAGCCGATGCACTCCCAAGGGAACGGCCCATAACAGTAAGAGAACCTGTGAAATTGAGATTTTTAAGTTCGTTAACGACAAAATCCAGAATTGTGTGGCAGTCCAGAAGCATTGAAAAGACCGTGGGCGAGCCTGAGGATTTACCGTATCCCCGGTAATCCACCACCAGGAAGTTGATGCCCATACGGTTGAAAATGGGGCCAAGATCATCATAGTCGGATACGATCTCGCCATTGCCGTGAAAGAAAAGGATGTTGGGAAATGACCGATCTGCGAGGTGAAAGGCCGCTCCGACTTCAATATCCTGATCAACCGGAATAAAATGCTCCTTTTCGGAAACTGCCTTTTCCGAAGTATCACGCCTTGGGTGAAACAAAAATTGAAGCACCTGGGGCTGATCCAGGGCCGCGTATGGATTGGTATGACTTTTTTCCATTGGATTCTCCTTGTCTGTCTCTTTTACAGGGTTTCGTCTTAACATTATTTAAACCTGACTTTTGCTTAACTTAACCGAAAAAATGGCCTAAGACAATTATTGGGGTGCGACCTCGTTCGTTTCAGGGGCTTGTTAGGCGAATGAAGGTTATGCTAAGGAATGAGCACGAAATAAGATGCCCAGTTAGAATTTTCAAACGTACAGCCTAGAATGGTCGCCTGTTTTGAAATGGGCAAGTTATTTAAAATTCGTTCCTAAGTATTTGCTGTATTCAAAAAAAAATCACAATAAAGAGGAGACCTGATGACCAGTCAAATACCTACACGTGACGCAGCCTTGGCGCTTCTAAAAAAATACAACACGAGCGAGAGCCTTATCAAACACGCATTTGCCGTCGAAGCTGTGATGCGTTACATGGCCGGAAAATATAGTGAGGATAAAGATACATGGGGTATTGTGGGCTTGATCCACGACCTTGATTATGAGCGGTTTCCTGATCAGCACTGCAAAAAGACCGAAGAAATTTTAAAGGAAAACGATTGGCCCAAGGATTTGATCCGTGCCGTGGTCAGCCATGGATGGGGTATTTGCACGGATGTTAAGCCCGAAAGCACCATGGAAAAAGTGCTTTTTGCCGTTGACGAGCTTACCGGCCTGGTGGCAACGTCGGCGTTGGTGAGGCCGTCAAAGAGCGTCATGGACATGAAAGCCAAATCGGTCAAGAAAAAGTGGAAAGACAAAAGATTTGCGGCGGGCGTTGATCGATCAATTATCCAGAAAGGCGCCGATATGTTGGGGGTTGAATTGGGCGATATGATTACGGATACGATCATGGGAATGCGTGAGGTTGCCGTTGAGATAGGGTTGAAAGGAGACGACTAATATGGAGTGAAAGCAAGATAAAGCCAGGGAAATGGATCTATTATTGACCCTTGATGGAGATTTTAACAGCTGAAATGAACCGAATTTAAATTTTTCAAACTGATGGAATCAATGGAACAGACATCATGTCGCGATTGCCATGTTGGGTACGGATGTGCTTACCATCAAGCCGGGGCGCCGGAAACTTTTGGTCCGGGCTTGGGCAGGAGCAAACGAGACCGTTTGGCAGCGGTCAGTACTTCATTGTTGGCTGAACATATCCTGGCAACGGTGTTATTTCCCTGTACTTTCAAGTGAGTAGATTCGACGTGTCTCTGGGGGATATTGTAAAAAGGGGATAGATTATCGGTCGATCCGGTGCTACGGGACGGACCACGGGTCATCACCTGCATGTATATATATATGTACAGGGGCAATTGGTAGATCGGGTGCCATTGTTTGAGGATACAAGCGATCAATTATTCCGGTGAGACGCGTTTGGGTCAGATGCGATTGTGACTTGCCTACATGTACTTTTGAGAGGACTGATAAATGACAATTGATCTATTCCGGAAAATATCTGAAATTACGTCCCAGGGAAAAGCCTGTGTTTTGGTCACCGTGGTGGAAAAGGAAGGAAGTGGCCCTATGACCGTGGGCAAAAAGATGCTTGTTCAGGACGATGGTTCCTCGGTGGGTACCGTGGGCGGAGGGGCTCTGGAATATGAAGCCATGGATGTGTCAAAGCAGATTTTAAAGGATCGTCAAAGTCGCCTTGTATCCTATCGTCTTCAAGAGGGAACCGTTGAAGAAGGCCTCAAAACCGTGCCTATGGTTTGTGACGGGAGGGCTAAGCTGTTTTACGAATACCTTTTCGGCGGCGAATGCGTCTATATTTTCGGTGGCGGGCATGTGGGCCGAGCCCTGGTCCGACAATTAGGGTTGCTGGGTTATCACATCATCCTTGTGGATGACAGGGAGGATGTTTTTCCGGAGCTGCCCGAGGCCGGGCAGTGTATTCATGAGTCTTTTCAATCCTATGCCCGCAGAGCACCCATTGATGAGTCCAGCTATGTTATTATCTGCACCCCTTCCCATGCAAATGATTATGATGTAGCCCGGGCCTTATTAGATAGGGGTGTGCGTCCCTGCTATCTGGGCATGCTCGCTTCGTCTGCTAAAAAAGCCGATTTTATCGCCCGCATTGAAAAAGAGTATGGAAAGGATGTGGATCTTTCCCATCTTTACAGCCCGGTGGGGTTGGACATCGGAGGGGCTTCTCCCGAAGAGATCGCTCTATCCGTTGCCGCAGAGATAAGCGCCGTTAAATACAGGAAAAATAAAATTTGTCATATGAGGGACCGGTGAGTTTGACAGCATTATACAAAGGCCATTTTATCGACACGCCCACACCGGGTCAATTCAGGGTAAGAAAAGATGCTGTCGCCATCGTTGAGGATGGGAAACTCCTCTCCCTGGAGAGGGACGTACCGGCTCGGTTTTTATCTCTTCCTGTAAAGGACTTGGGAGTGGGGGTAGTTATTCCTTCTTTTATTGATCTCCATGTCCATGCGCCCCAGCATATGCAGATGGGGGTCGGGCTGGCTCTCGGATTGCTCGATTGGCTGGAAAATCATACGTTTCCCCGGGAGTCCCGCTTTGCCGATGAAGCGTATGCCCGGGCGCTTTATCCCTTGTTTGCCGCCGAACTTCTGCGGCAGGGCAGCCTCCGGTCTGTGGTTTACGGTACGGTTCATTTGGAATCGACCCTGATTCTGGCGCAAGCCCTGGAAAAGGCCGGACTGATTGCTTTTGTGGGCAAGGTCAACATGGATCGGAATGCGCCGGATGATCTTAAGGAGACCTCCGAAGCCTCCTTCAAAGGCAGTGAAGAATTTTGCCGGAGATTGGCGGGACAGGGCAGGGTCCGGCCCATAGTTACCCCTCGTTTTGCGCCGAGCTGCACGAAAAAGCTCATGAAAGAGCTGGGCCGGCTCTCTCAACGGTTGAATCTGCCGGTTCAGTCTCATCTTGCCGAAACCCTCACCGAAGTTCAATGGGTCTCCCAGCTCTTCCCCGAAAGTCGCAGCTATACCGATGTGTATAATGACTGCGGCCTCTTGGGGCCGGCGAGTTTGATGGCCCACGCCATATTTTTAAATGATGAGGAGATCAATCTAATCATGGAGCGGGAAGCCACACTGGTTCACTGCCCCAGCGCCAATATCAATTTGGGCAGCGGCATCATGCCTATGGGGCGCTATTTGGACACGGGTGTCAACCTGGGGCTGGGCTCCGATGTGGGCGCCGGGCACACCCTTGCCATGTATCGGTCGGTTGTTCAAGCGGTACAGGCTTCCACGCTGCTTCGGATTTTGCGGCCCGAAGAGAATCACAGAGCGGTAACCCTTTCGGAAGCCTTTTATTTGGCCACCATGGGAAATGGTAAATTTTTCACCCGCCAGGGATGGGTGCCTTGCGGTGCCTTTGAGCCGGGCATGAGTTTTGACGCCCTTGCCATTGATATGGGACTGCCTGAAGCGGTAGATTTGTCTCCCCTCAATCAATTGGAGCGGTTCCTTTACGCCGGGGACGACAGGCATATTAAAATAAGGATTTTAGCAGGTAGGCAATTATGAAAAAAAGCTGTCGATTTATTTTAAATGACAAAGAGATGGACCTTTGCCTGTCGCAGGGCCGGTCGGTCCTGGATCTTCTGAGAAAAGATTTGGGACTGTACGGAACCAAAGAAGGCTGCCGGGAAGGTGAGTGCGGCGCCTGTACAGTGATACTGGGACGATTCCCCCTGGTTGGCTACCGGCCCATGCCTTCCTGTCTTATGCCGGCAGGACAGATCAGCAACACCCATCTTGTGACCATAGAGGGACTTCAGGGGGAGAGACCCAATCGGCTCCAGCAAGTCTTTATCAATCAGGGCGCGACCCAGTGCGGATTTTGTACCCCCGGATTCATCCTCTCCCTCACCGGTTATCTTCTGGAGGGGAGGACCGTTACCCTCCAGGAAGCTGTGGATGCCCTGGACGGTAATATCTGCCGATGTACCGGCTACGGATCCATTCGCCGGGCCGTGGCGCAGACCGTTGAACCTTTGTTGGGTAAGGTTCCTTCCCTTCAGGGACTGATTGAACTGGACCTGCTTCCTGCCTATTTTGCCACTATCCCCCAGAGACTTGCCAAGCTGAGAGGTAACTGCCTGGCTGATTCGCCGGATTTGACCTTTGAGGGGTTTGAAAAAGATCGGCTTCTTATTGCGGGGGGCACCGATCTGTATGTTCAACAGGGAGACACCCTGAATAAGTCGAGACCCCGGTTCCTCATACCCGAATCCGAGCCTATCCAGGTAAAGGAAGGGATGATAGAAATCCCCGCATCAGCCTCCATGGAGCAGTTGATGCGAGATCCTCACTTAATTGATCAATTTCCCGGGTGGCGTGAAAAGCTGATAGTCATGGCCTCCCATATTATACGGAATCGGGCCACTATAGGGGGCAATCTGGTCAATGCCTCACCCATTGCGGACTGTGCCGTTCTTCTACTGGCCTTGGATGCCCAAATCCAATTGGTTTCGTCCAAAGGTTTCCGACGTCGACTGCCTCTAAGGGAGTTCTTTCTGGGCTATAAAGAGTTGGACCTCAACAGCGATGAGCTTGTGGAATCCCTCTTGGTGACAAAACAGGATGGCACCCAATTATGGAACTACGCCAAGGTGAGTAAGCGAAAACGTCTGGATATCGCCGGCTGCAACTCCGCGGCGGTTTTTACGGTTAATAACCAGGCATTGGCTTCTGTTGGTTTGGCTTTTGGCGGTGTGGCACCCATCCCCTTTACAGCCCGTCAGACCATGGCGTGGCTTAGGGAAAAACCCCTGACCAGGGAAACATTTCTGGGCTCCATGGAAGTCCTGCAGGAAGAGATCAGTCCCATAGACGATATTCGGGGGAGTGCCGAGTATAAAAGGCGATTGGCTTGTGCCCTCATGGCGGATCACTATCTGCACTGTTTTTCCGATACCTGTTCCTACGGCGATTTTGTAAAAGGAGGGGTGCTATGATCAATCCTGATACCACCTATCATGTGATGGGGCTTACCCGCTATGTGGATGACAGGGATTTCCCCGCCCGTGGATTGCACTGTGTTGTCTTCTTCTCTCCCTTAGCCAGGGGAAAAATTCGGGATTTGGATATTTCCGCCGCTCGGGAGGTTCCGGGAGTAGCGTTCATCCTTACCGCCAAGGATATTCCCGGGGAAAATCAGATCGGCGGCATAATTCAGGACGAACTCCTCTTGGCCGAGGATGAGGTGACCTTTGCGGGTATGCCGGTGGCCGCGGTTTATGCCTGGACTGAGGAGGCTGCCAGGGATGCGGTGGGATTTATTAAAATCGACATTGCCGAAGAAACCCCTGTTCTGAATCCGCGGGAAGCCTATAACCGGAATCAATTGATTGCCCCGGTACGATCCTTTACCCTGGGCGATGTGAAAGAGGGCATTGCGTCTGCAGTATATGTCGCCAAGGGAGAGGCCGAATCGGGCGCCCAGGAGCATTTTTACCTGGAGGGCCAGGGCACCGTAGCGACTCCCTCGGAGGAGGGGAATCTCCATCTGGCTTCCAGTACCCAGGCTCCCACTATGGTGCAGCGATGCGTTGCCAGGGTTTGCGGATTGGCCATGAACAGGATTGAAGTGGATGTTCGGCGACTGGGAGGAGGCTTTGGGGGCAAGGAGATCCAAGCCAATACCTGGGCCTGTTTTGCCGCCCTGGGGGCTCAAAAATCAGGTGTTCCATGCCGTATGGTTTTAAGACGTTCCGATGATATGCGGGCCACGGGCAAACGGCATCCCTATAGCTCTGATTTTACCCTGGCCCTGGATGGGGCGGGAAAATTTTTGGCCTTCAAGGTTATCTATTATCAGAATGCCGGATCGGCGGCCGACTTGTCCACTTCTGTTTTGGAAAGAACCCTCTTCCACGCCACCGCATCCTATTATGTACCCAACGTACATGCCACAGCAGCTTCCTGCCGCACCAACATAACCCCTAACACCGCCTTCCGGGGATTCGGTGCTCCCCAGGCCATGTTCGTCTTTGAAGCGGCCATCCGGGAGGCATCCGGAATAAGCGGGATCTGCGTAGAAACACTGCAGCGAAAAAATCTGATTAAAACGGGAGATTGTTTTGCCTATGGCATGGCGGCGGAAAATGCCCGGGCCGAGCGCTGTTGGGACAAGGCATATGCGCATTATGACCTTGAGAAACGGATGCGTGTCATTGACGACGCCCGAAGGAAAGAGAAGAATTCTTCCGGTCAAGTCTCCCGCTACCGCAGAGGGTATGCCCTGATGCCTGTATGTTTCGGCATAAGTTTTACCACCATGTTTTTAAACCAGGGCCGGGCGCATATCCACGTTTACACGGACGGTAGCGTGGGCGTAAGTACGGGGGCTGTGGAAATGGGGCAGGGGGTAAACCACAAAATCCGGGAAATCGTCGTCGAGAGCCTGGGGATCGCTCCTGAGCGGGTTAAGCTCGAATCCACCAATACCACCCGCGTTTCCAATACCAGTCCCACCGCTGCCAGCAGCGGAACCGACCTGAATGGGGCGGCCGCCCTGATGGCCTGTGAGATGATAAAAGAGCGCCTCTTTAAATTTATGGCCGATCAATATCAATGTGTATGGCAGGATTTTTCACTTAGAGACAGCCGGTTATATAGAGAGGAGAAAGCCTGTGGGCTCGGTTGGGAGGATTTGGTGATGCAAGCCTATCGTTCTCGGGTGCAGTTAAGCGCTGAAGCCCACTATTCCACACCGGACCTTCACTTTGATACATCTGTCGAGAAGGGTCGTCCCTTTGCCTACCATACTTACGGAACAGCCTATTTTGAGGCCGAAGTGGACCGCTTACTGGGAACCTACACGATAGAAAAGGCCTATGTGGTGCATGACCTTGGGCGATCTATAAATCCCCTCATTGATCTTGGCCAGGTTGAAGGCGGCATGGTTCAGGGGATTGGATGGGTGACCATGGAAGAGATGCGTTACAGCGAGGCGGGCAGACCCCTTACGGCCACTGCGGGAACTTATAAAATGCCTGATATCTCTTCCGCCCCTTTGGATATGAAAGTAAAATTTTTGGAGGATGCCCATAACGACAGAGCGGTTAAGGGTTCCAAGGCCGTGGGGGAGCCTCCTTTCATGTACGGAATCGGGGCTTTTTTTGCCATAAAGATGGCCGCCGGCAGTGAGAACGCTTCCTATTGTGCACCCATTACGCCCGAGCGTTTGTTTATGGAATTGAGGGCAGGGGTATAGGGTTAGGTTCTTATGATCATTTTGCTTCAACAATAACAAATTGTTCCGATCAAAAGGAGGAAATTATGATTCCTAAAACAATGAAATCTTTTTTGGAAGATGCTCTATCTGAAAGTGTACGGGAAAAACGGCTGATACAGGACGGTCCTTTCTGCTTTCTGGAGTTTGGGCCTTTGGATGTGGACAGCCTTCAGCGGCTGGGCATCCGCGTGGACCGCCTGGGGCCCAGGCTGGTTTCCTGCCTCTGGGACAGGGAAAGCGCCCTTGAAATCGGCGGCTACCTGGTGGTGGACAATTTGGCCATGGGAGCGCCTTCCATGGGGGGCACCCGGATGCTGCCGGATATCACCCCGGATATCATCCATAACCTGGCCCGGGGCATGACCCTGAAAAATGCGGCTGCCGATTTGCCCTTTGGGGGCGGTAAATCCGGGATCGTCTGTCCCGGTGCCATGGACAAAAAAGAGCGAAAAGAGATTATCAAGGGGTTTGGCCGACTGATCAAGCGGTATAAGGATATCTACATCCCGGGACCGGATGTGGGGACCAATGACCAGGACATGAAAATTTTCGCCATTGAAAACGGGATTGATAACGTGGTTTCCAAGCCGGCGGACATGGGCGGGAACCGGATTGACGAACTGGGCGCAGCCGCCAAGGGAGTGGTTGCGGCGTTCAATGCCCTGGTAGAGCATCTTCCCCGCCTCAGGGAACTGCCCCAGTTTAAAACCATGGAGATCCCCCCTGCCGGGGAACTGGATGTACTCATCCAGGGCTTCGGGGCCGTAGGGGCAAATACCGCAAGGCTATTCCATGAGAACACCCGCAACTACCGACCCAGGATAAAGGGGATCAGCGACGCCACAGGCTATCTGCTCAATCCGGACGGCCTGCCCTGGTCCGAATTGTTCAGTATGTGGAAAACCTTGGGGAACGTTGCCGGGGCTTATTACCACGAACGGATCATGCACGGTTCTCACCCGGTGGGCTCTAAAACCGTCTTTTCCAACAACCCGGACAACCTGCTCACCGAGTCGGCCTTCTGCCTGATTCCGGCCTCACCCGTGTTTAATTATCTGGACGTTTCCCCTATAACCTCCCCCTCCATGACCTGCGACCGGATGGGCAAATGGCAAATGATTGTGGAAGGGGCCAATACCTATTCCCCGGATCCGGCCCGGAAAGCCCAGCGTCGACGGATGGAGCGTCATGTTTTTCGGGACAGGGGGATCCTCATTGCTACCGATTACCTGGTCAATGCAGGAGGGGTTATCTATGCTGCCCATGAAAGGATCATTCCCACCCCCCGCCATCTCTATATTCCAAAGGATCTTCTGGGTGACCCCGGTGGAATCCAGGGGTGGCTGGACAAACACCGCACTGAATTCCAACGCCTGGCGGAACAGCGGCAGAAGGCCGCCCTGGAAAAGCTGGAAACCGTTATTCCCGCCAATATGAAAGAACTCATCCAGGGGCTGTGCCAGGACGGGGACAGTCTGCCCTGTGAAGTGGCGGAAAAGATATCGGTACGGCGGATTGCATCAAAAGAAAAATCCAAAACCGCCAGGGATGTTATGGCTCCGGCACCCGTCATCGGCCTGGACAAGCAGATAAGAGATGCCGCCGAACTTCTGGTGGAGAGCCATTTGTCTATTGTTACGGTGGTATCGGAAAAGGGCCGGCCCATAGGCATCGTGACCAATTGGGACATCACCCGGGCCACAGCCCTGAAACTGCCCATGGATGCGCCGTTGACAAAAATCATGACTACGGACCTGGTGTCAACCGGGCCGGACACCAGTATCCTCAACTGCATCCGGATACTGGAGAACCATGAAATTTCAGCCATGCCCGTGGTGGATGAGAACCGGGTCCTGGGCATTATTTCGGGGGATATCCTGGCCAGGAAAACCTTGTTCCGCCTGCTTCAGACAGAAGGCTGAAGACTGGGGATCAATCGTCCGGGCGCTATCTAAAATGCTGCAAATCGGGTGATCCCCGCGTTTTTAGCCTCTTTGACAGCTTTGTTGAATTCAGTCACAGAGACGCGCCTTGCTAATTCTTTCACGTGGAGCGCCTTCCCACAAGGGCGATATTGATCCATGATGTTGACATAGGTGTTTTTTGAGACATGGTTGGCAATAAATGACATCACCTCCCCGGTCCCGGCCATCCCGGAGGGCATGACCAGGTGTCTGAGCAGTAACCCTCGTGTGGCAATACCCTTTTCGTCAAGCTGCAGATCGCCAACCTGTCGATGCATTTCGACAACGGCTTTTGCGGCTATTTGGGGATAATCCGGCGCATTGCAGGTCTGTTCGGAAATAGCCGGATCCCAAAATTTAAAATCCGGCATATAAATATCGATCACTCCCTCCAGCAGTTTTAACGTTTCCACCTTGTCGTATCCGCTGGAGTTGTATACCAGGGGTATCCTTAATCCCCCGTCAATGGCCATGTCAAGGGCAGACAAAATCTGTGGCACCACATGGGTGGGGGTCACAAAATTAATGTTATGGCAACCGTTATTCTGCAGGATCAACATCATGCCGGCCAACTGCCCGAGTCCACACTCCTCTCCGTTTCCCTCGTGACTGATATCGTAATTCTGGCAAAAATTACATTTCAAGTTACAGTGGGTGAAAAAAATGGTGCCTGAGCCAAAAGCCCCGACCAATGGCGGTTCTTCTCCAAAGTGGGGATTGAAACTGGAAACAACCGCTTCTTCACCGGTAGAACACTCACCCAACTCCCCGGAAAGACGGTCGACCTTACATGCTCTAGGACAAAGCTCACAGGATTTTAACAGATGTCGCGCTTTATTGATTTTATCCCGGAGTAGTCCTTTCTCTTTGGTCTCAATATAGGCTGCTTGAAAGGCTGACATTGCATGCTCCTTTTCCTTCTGTTGTCAATATATGAAACTGCAAAACAGAATCACTATTTCCATATTGAGAACCATCCTAACCGTATCAGCAAAATAATGCAATTTTTTGGATTCCAGCCTTTTCTGGGAGTGTCAGGCAGACACCTTCCCGGCAGCGATTTGTGCCAGTTTAAAAAACAGTGCCCTGGCATCTGCCAGGTCTTTTTTCTCCGGATGCTTGGCGGCCTCTTCAAGTCTGGCCCTGCGTTCCGGGGTCATGCTGTGATGGGGGGCGTCCATCATTTTTGTTTCCATTATTTTGATTAAAGCCGGGTCCACCTTGCCCTGGCATAGAAATTCTCCCAGGATTTCATTGCCCTTTACAAGTGCTCTTGCATTTTTCAGGCACTCCCGCGCATGATCAGAATCGGGATAGGCGCCAAGGGTACCGAACAAGCCGCTCTTTTCGGTTGCTACGGGCGTGCCCCCAAGACCGGCATGCACCACGGATTTTTTCTTAAATGCGCCGGTGAGCGGGTTATCGCAGATTTCAGCGAGATAATGGCGATCAAAAGAAGTTTCGCCAAAGGGTTCCATCAGTTTGAGTTTTGCGTTGGCGTCCTGAGGGGGCGTGGTGATTTCCTGTTTCATGGTTAGGCTCAAAACTCCTTTTCCGGGATATCGTTGAAAGGAAAATAGGTCTTTGATTCGTTTTGTATTTGAGAGTTCGTAAAGTCATCTATAGCAAACTATTTATCATGTCAAGGCTGATTTGGCATCGAAACCCCAACCGGGCACAATCCCGTACATGTTGCTCGTCCTGCCCATTCGGGCTATATTTCAGGTTCTTGATAATCGTTTTGTTCTTTGTTATTCTTAATTTTATAGAAAAGGATATTTCCATCCTTTTAATACTATCCCGATCACAGAGGAGGCAAGACTACTGTGGAAGACATTTTTGCATTGGGTGACAGTTTAGGGCCGGCTAAGGTTATTCATGTTTATCAGCCGCACCTTGGCCTTAAAGGGGTACTCGTGGTAGACAATGTCGCCACCGGCCCCTCCATTGGAGGACTGCGCATGGCGGCAGATGTAAGCACGGTCGAATGTGCCCGTCTGGCCAGGGCCATGACCTTGAAGAACGCGGCAGCGGGACTTCCCCATGGCGGGGGCAAGTCCGTGCTTTGCGGTGATCCGCAAATGGATCCGGGAAAAAAGGAACTGTTGATTCGTGCCTTTGCCCATGCCCTGCGTAATGAGAAGGATTATATTTTCGGTCCGGATATGGGCACCAATGAGGAATGCATGGCCTGGGTCAAGGATGAAATCGGCCGTTCCGTGGGTTTGCCCTTTGAGTTGGGCGGCATTCCCCTTGACGTGATCGGTGCCACCGGGTTCGGTGTTCAGCAGGCGATAGAGGTTGCGATCGAGTACTGCAACTTTCCCCTTGCCGGTGCGCGCCTTGTGGTACAGGGCTTTGGCGCGGTGGGCAGCCATGCGGCCCGGTTTCTCTCACAAAAAGGCGTTATCCTGGTGGGGGTGGCCGATTCCAGGGCAACCATCCACGATCCGAACGGTATTGATGTGGAGGAACTGGTCCGGATCAAGACGGGCGGAGGCTCGGTGTTGGACTATCCACGGGGTAAGAAGCTTGAGAGTGAAGAGGTGATTGACCTTGACTGTGACATCTGGGTGCCTGCCGCCCGACCCGACATCCTGAATAAGGACAACGTCCATCGCCTGAAAACAAAGTTGGTTGCGCAAGGGGCCAACATCCCGCTGACCCCTGAAGCAGAGCAGTATCTGCATGCCAAGGGGGTGCTGAACCTGCCCGACTTCATCGCCAATGCCGGCGGTGTTATCTGCGCTGCGGTGGAATATCACGGAGGATCCCAGACAACAGCCATGGAAAACATCCGCGATAAAATCAGCGCCAATACCCGCACTATGTTGGAAGAGGCCAAACAAAAGAACATCCTCCCCAGGGAAGCTGCTCTGGATCTGGCTCAACGCAGGGTAATGAAGGCCATGGCGCTGAAGCGCTGGGGGATTTTTTAATATCATAGCCTGTGGTATTAAGACAGGAGATAAGGTGGCTGAAATAGAACTTGTTACCACTGAACAAATTACAGAAAAAATTTATCTTATCCGAGGCGTTCAGGTGATGTTAGACCGCGATCTTGCAGCCCTTTATAGAGTTGAAACAAAGCGCTTAAAACAGGCTGTCAGAAGAAATATGAACCGTTTTCCCAATGATTTTATGTTTGAATTGTCAAAAGAGGAATTTGCAAATTTAAGGTCACGGATTGCAACCCCCACTTTTGATCAGAGGCGTTTAAGATATCCGCCTATGGTATTCACGGAACAAGGTGTTGCCATGCTTTCCAGTGTATTGCGAAGTGACCGGGCAATTCAGGTAAACATCCAGATCATGCGCACTTTTACCAAAATGCGCAATATGATCGCTGAAAATCAAAAATTACGCAAAGCCCTGGAGGAACTGAAGCAGCAGACAGATGAAGATTTTTGAGGTGGTGTTTTTTTGTTTTGGATGAGTTGCTGGCTAATGATAACCAGCCGAAACGAAAAATATGATTTTAAAACCTCTTTTGAACAAAACCACTTTTTCAGGAGAAATCATGAAGGATGACAAATTCAAAGAGTATCGATACTTTCTCAAAGATAGTATTCGTAAAACAATTCCTTTCAAATTTACTGACCAAAACCTGGGCGTTCCAGTCCCTCCCATTGAAAAATCATATTCTGAGGGCGCAATATTAATAGATCTTCCTGGTCCTGATGAATGGAATAGGATTTCCCAGACAGATCTCACACATGCCATAGGCAACAGAAAGAGCCATCGGGTTTATTTGAATCAAAGCCTGACATTAGAAGAGCTGGCTTACCTGTTGTGGTGTACCCAGGGTGTCAGGGGAAAAAGATTTCACGGACATGCATACAGGAATGTGCCGTCCGCCGGCTGTCGTCATGCTATTGAAACTTATCTTGCCGTTTTTAATGTGGATGACATTGAGCCCGGCGTTTACAGATATTTACCCCTTTCCCATCAACTCGTATTTGAATTCAAGGATGACCTGCTGTCAGAAAAAATGATCATTGCTTCCCTTAACCAGTCCTATCCGGGCAAATCGGCTGTTACGTTCATCTGGTCTGCCATACCGTATAGAATGGAATGGCGGTATGGTTTGGCAGCGCATAAGGTCATTGCTCTGGATGCAGGCCATGTTTGCCAGAATCTATACCTTGCCTGTGAGACGATTGATGCCGGGACCTGTGCGATTGCCGCTTACGATCAGGAAGAATTAGATGAACTGCTCGGTCTTGATGGTGAAGAAGAGTTTGCAATATACCTTGCCCCTGTGGGAAAGGTAAAAAAAAATTATAAGAACTCTGTATAAAGTATTACCGATTTTTGTCGATACTATTAAGAATTCATTAAGAATTCATGAATAGTGCCCAAAGTCAAAGAAGATAGATAAAAAAACAATAACTCCTGACCGCACAATACAAAAAATGGGACCATGACGTCTTATGCCCACAACATGAAGAAACTTAAACAAGGCGTTGGACTGATCCTAATGCTTGACGAAAACATCGGGGTTGAGATACAAAGGCATAAAAACCAAGTGGAAAAAGTTTTAAACATCTCAAGCACGGGAAAGCAACCCTGGAGAGCCACCGGAGGTCAAAGGGCATTTCAAGACTTCTCAGCATCAGCCGATAGGAATTGTTTACCCTATGAAGGTAAAAAATATGAATGTAACAGGAAGCTCAATAACCAATACAGATAGACCTGAACCCGGTATTCGGGGTCAGGAAGCTACTGCCAAGACAGTAAGTGCAAACATTAATACGCTGTCCGAATTAAAGCAGAGTCCATCTTCTTCGGCAAATATTAAGCGCGCTGAAACCCGGACTTCTGAACAAAAGAGTGAAACTTCCGGCAATCAGGCCAAACTGACCAGAAAAGATGTCGAAGAGATGGTGGAAGCCCTTGAAGCGTTCGCCAACACTGTTCAGACCAGGCTGAATTTTACCATCGACGAGGGCACCGAGGATGTGGTGGTCAAAATTATGGACAAAGAAACCGATGAAGTCATCAAGCAGTTCCCTGCAGAGGAAATTCTTGAGCTTCGTGAAAAAATGCAGGACTTAAGCGGCCTTCTTTTCAGTACGAATGTGTAATTTGATTTTTTTATTTCAAAAGCGGTTGCTGGTGTGAGTAGGGACTGCCCTGGAGGATCAGTTGCATCCCTTCTTTTCTTTCATTGTTAATCACAATAGGCGCCATAAAGTTCGCCGTCATATCTTCAGGCTTGCCCTGGGGAATAGTGATAATGACAAAACAGGTTAGCTCTTCCTTTCCAAATTCCCATTTAATCGTCTTATCAAAATCCTTAACAGAGAGTGTATAATCTGGATAGAAACGAAGGGGGTCCATGATCACAAAGCCCAGATTCGGGTCATCCACGCATTGAAACAGATAAAAAGGAGAGGTTTCCTTTTTATCAAGAACAACATATCGTTTCTGCTGCCTGAATCCGGGGATACCCTCCGGCATATTGATGATTTTATCATCATCAATATTCACTTCACCCAATTGCCTTGTATGAATCTTCATTACTTTTTATTCAGACTCCTTGTCCTTATTACTTATCAGTTTGGCTGCCTTTGCAATATCAATATTATCTGTTGTCCCCTGGGAGGAAAGGATATTCTCCTTTTGAATGGCGTCAAATACCTCCTGTCGCAGGACCGATATTTCCCGGGGCGCATCAATACCTAACCGAATGCTGTTTTTGCCGGTTTCAACCACCTTTACGATGATATCATTAGCAATGACGATACTCTCACCAACTTTTCGTGTTAGAATAAGCATAGGCTTAACAAATAATCCATCAGGCTGACATTAATATTTTTAGCCGTTGAATTCAAAAAGGACTTACAGACCGCCCCAAATGACTCTTAAATTCATCGCCGAACGTACCATTGTTATAATCATATGCAACGTCAGAGTCAACCTTTGTTCGCGCAGGTCGTGCTACACCTGGGCCATGAACAGACAGCTG
Source organism: Desulfobacter sp. UBA2225 (assembly GCF_002348205.1). Classification (NCBI taxonomy): domain Bacteria; kingdom Pseudomonadati; phylum Thermodesulfobacteriota; class Desulfobacteria; order Desulfobacterales; family Desulfobacteraceae; genus Desulfobacter; species Desulfobacter sp. UBA2225. The sequence continues at coordinate 17,371 of NZ_DDYV01000106.1, forward strand.
TTCTTTCTTCCCTGGGTCACCATCCCATTGCCGGTGTATCGGGCCTGAGCAGCGTTGTTTCCGATTAACGCCATGATGTTATCCACAACGGACAGGTGCTTTTTAACCTGAATTTGATTAGATTTTATAAAATGGGCCACGATCTCTTTTTCTTTATCAATGGTTCGTTTGAGCTGTCTTATCTGGATTTTGTTTTTGTTGGGCAGCGGCAGAGCATCTACCAGTGCGCCCAGGGAAAAGGTATCCGTTTTTTTATCCATGCCGGGAAAATGATTTTGGCAGGCAACAAGAATATTGTTTCGCAATTCTTCTATTTTGCCGATAAGATCTTTTTTTGCTCTGGTTGTTTCCCATATCATGCCAATGTCAACGGTTCCGATAGCCTTTTTTTCAGCCTTTAATACCAGGTTCAGCTGCTGGTAGAAGGCAAGTTTTTCCTTAAGCAGCGTTTGGATACTATCGGCAGCTTTTTCCATATCCATTCTCCTTATCTTGTTTCTATCAACTGCAATATTGAATAGTTAAGAATATTCTCAATCCGTAAAACAAGGAAATATTTTCCGTTTTTCGTTTTGTGCAGATTTAAAAAAGCAACTATTATGCCATGATCCAATACAATCAAAATTTTTCAACAGGCTGTCAAACTGAGTCCTGAAGCTGCTGGTATAAAAACTCTTTGAAGCCGGTTACACGACGCCCCTGGGATAAATTTTCCGTAAGAAACTGGTCATGTAGGGACTGGTAGACGTCAGAGGCATTGCTTTCGGGGAAAAGACTGTCTCCGGGCAGGGTGTCCCGCATACGCTGCATCAAGGTATTGAGCATTAAAGCCTCAAACCCCTGGCAGGCTTTTTCAAGATCTTTTTCACGCTGGAGTTGCCGGGCCGTATTGGTCGTATTCTGGGTATCTGTAACAGGCGTCATAACCCCAGGCATTTGAATAGGCATAATTTTTCCCCTCTAATAACTCTAAAGTATCTCCAGACTGGCCTGTAGCGCCCCGGCCGCCTTGATACTTTCCAGAATACTGATCAGGTCCCTGGGCTGGACCCCTAAAGAGTTCAGTCCATTAACCAGTTCTCCGATGGTGGAGGTGCCGGGCAGCTCCATAATATACTGGGGGTTTTGTCCCTGGATCGTCACGTTCAGATCTCCATGGGCCACGGCCACATTTGAAATGGTCACCTCACTGCCGATAACCACCGTACCGGTTTTTTCATTGATCACAACCTTGGCAACGGTATCCGGAACCACAGAGAGCCCTTCCACATCGGCAATAAACTCGGCTACATGTTCCTGCTGCATGGATTCGGGCACGTTCAGACGGATGGAACCGGCATCAATAATCTTTGCAATCCCTTCCCCTAAAGCGGCATTGATGGTATCGCCCACCCGCCGGGCCGTGGTGAAATCCGGCCGGAACAGGGACAACGTCAATTGTTCTTTTCCTTCCAGACGAAATGGGATCTCGCGCTCCACTGTGGCTCCGTCGATAATCCGGGCCGTGAGAAGATGACTGCTCCGGTCGTTCATACCGGCGGGTATCGCAAGACTTACTGCACCCTGGGCAATGGCATAAACGTTACCGTTAACCCCTTTCATGGGCATCATTAAAAGGGTTCCGCCCTTAAGGCTTGTGGCATCACCTAACGACGAAACCGTGATGTCGATGCGGTCCCCGATCCGGGCAAAGGGCGGAATATTTGCCGTGGCCATGACGGCGGCCACATTCTTCACCTTGATCTGGCTTTTGTTAAAATGAAGATTCATTTTTTTAAGCATATTGGTCAAAGATTGGCGGGTGAATAGAATATTGTTCTTATCTCCTGTGCCGTTAAGCCCCACCACCAGACCGTATCCGGTGAGCTGATTGGAACGGACCCCCTGGATGGCGGCCATGTCCTTGATTCGGGTGGCCATGGCGGGCTCTGAGAGGGAAAGCAGACACAGCACGGCCCCTATACCGATGGTTGTTTTTTTCAACAGATTGTTCATGATGCCCACTCCTTTATCCCCCAAGGCTTACCAGGGCCAAATATTATCAATTATCCGCGTACCCCAGCCCGGTTTCTGTTTGTCGGCCAGGGCCCCCCTGCCGTAGTACTCAATGCGAGAGTCCGCTAACGAGGTGGATTCCACCCGATTGTCCGAATCAATGTCCTCGGGTCTGACAATTCCTGAGACCATGATGTACTGAACCTCATTATCCACTTTCATGGCCCTGCGCCCGAAAATGCTCAAGTTGCCGTTGGGCATCACCTCCGTAACCCGGGCCGCAATAGAGGCGGTTACCTGACCTGACCGGTCACTTGCGGCCTCCCCTTTGGTGGAATTTTCAAAACTGGTGTCAATGAGGTTGCCCCCATCAGAACCGCCGCCAAGATGTGTTACTTTTCCGAATGCATTCAATGTCGGCACCCCCACCGACATATTGGTTGCCCGCCCGCCCTCGGAATTTACCTCCATTTCCGAAGATGCGTTCTCCACAATATCCACGATGACCGTATCCCCGACATAAGCCGCCTTGGTGTCATCCAGCAGGAATCTGTTCTGCGCCGTCCAAAGAGAGCCTTCCACAGGCTTTGCCATGGTGTATTCAGGTTGCACGGCAGGTGCAGGTATTGTCTCCTGGGGTACAACGCTGAAGGCCGGCTCCCCGCCACCGGACATACAACCGGTAAACGTCCCTGTCATAAGCGTCAGCAACAATGCGACGCCCCCCCGTATTATTTGTTTATGAATGGACTGCATACCAAACCTCCTGGCTAAAAAACGACTTCCACGGTGCCGTCTGCCCTAACAATGCCGCGCACCACTTTTCCCGATGTTAAATTTTGCACTGTCACAGGCTGGCCCGGATAGCCGTCTTCCTTACTGATTCCTAACGTAACAATGGATAAACGATTTTTTTGGGCCACCAGTTTTACCACAGCGCCTTTTTCAATGGCCGGCGCCTGTTTGAATTCACCCCTGGTCACGCATTCTCCTTTGTCAATGGTCCGGGTTATCACCATACCGTTGACTTGCTCAACCGAAGTCATTACATCCGGCTGCTGTCCGAATAGGTCCATGTCGCGCAGGGTGACATCAGCCGGGGTAATGGTCTGTCCCCTTTCCAGGCGCGTTGCCGCTACAACGACAGGCTTCATCTGTGAGAGACGCCCTGTGACGGTCAATCGGTCTTGTTTGACGCCGTCCACCCAAACTTCGGCATGAACGGACAGGCGGCCATTGTCTGAAGGTGTATATCGTTTATCAAACACCAGGGATAAATTGCCCTTGGGATAGGGTTCAATCCCCCGGACACTGAAGGCCGTTAACTTGAATTTATCCTTTGGCAAAAAGCCGGATAAAAACTGTCCAAGCTCCTTTTCCACGTAGGACGGGTCAAGGTCCTGGCCGGCGCGTTTGACAAACACCCGTTTAGGCACCTGTATATTAATATCATTGTCATTAAGGCCCATGGCGGTTATGGCGGCTGTAATCCTTTCACCTGAAAGCTGTGTCATCCGTCCGGCCCCGGGTGATTTCCCAAGATCAATGCGGGTCAGTTCTTCTTTGAAAAAATCAGGGGCTGTTATCTTTGCGATCTCTCCTAAATATATGAGAGGGCTTATCACTTCTGCTGTCCGGGCAACCTCAATAATAATTTTCTCCGGCGGGGTGGCCAAGACCGGCAGACTGAAAGCAAACATGCAGGCCAGACAGGACACTGCCATCAAAAATTTTTTATAAATCGTGGAGGTATTCATGGCGGTATCCATTCAATGTTTTTTAAGATTTTAACTGGACCGCGGTTGACAGCATACTATCGGCGGTGGTGATGGATTTTGAATTGGCCTCATAGGTGCGCTGGCCTGAAATGAGACTGACCATTTCCTCTACAACATCTACGTTGGAACTTTCAATATAGTAGTTCAACACGGTTCCGGCCCCGTTTTCCCCCGGCGTATTTTCCTGGGGGGTGCCCGAACCTTCGGTTTCCCTGAACAGATTGCCGCCTACGGCATATAGTCCGGCGGGATTCACAAAGGTGGTTACAAGCACCTGCTCTGTGGCCAGAATGGTCTTATCGTCGGCAAATACGGTTAGGGTCCCGTCGTTGTCCAGGGTAATCGTAACAGCCTCCGAAGGGATGGATATCTCGGGCTGAAGACGGTCCCCTGCCTGGGAGGTGATGTACCCCTCGCTGTCCAGGGAAAAATCCCCGGCCCGGGTATACATATCCTCCTCCCCGTGCAGGACCCTGAAAAATCCCTCTCCCTGGATGGCAAAGTCCAGCTGATTATCAGTCTGGACATAATCTCCCTGGGTAAATATTTTTTGAACACCTGCCGTATTCACGCCCATGCCCACCTGAATTCCGGTCGGCACCTGTCCCCCGCCGGGGGTTGTCTGTCCTGCGACCCGCTGGGTCATATACATTAAATCCTCAAATGCTGCCCGGGATTTTTTAAACCCGGTGGTGGAAGAGTTGGCCAGGTTATTGGCGGTAACGCCAATCTGAGTATCCTGGGCCATCATTCCTGTAGCTGCCGACCAAAGTGCCCGTATCATAAGTTTACTCCTTTATGTAAACAGCCCTACGTCATTTATTGCCTTTGAATCAATTTCATCAAATGTCTTCATGGACTTGGTGTAAGTTTCAAACATCCGCTGATAATCAATCATTTTAGCCATTTCTTCTACGACCTGAACATTGGCCTGCTCAAGGGAGCCGGCTTCAACCCTGACATTTTCAGGGGGAATTTCATCTGCTGTATCTCCGGTATAGACAAACAGATTATCTCCGGTTTTCTCAAGCCCTTTCATGTTTTCAAAGGAGACCACATCAAGGGTATCCAAAATTTCATTATTTAAAAATATTTGCCCGTATTCATCAATATTTACACTTGTATTCGGGTCGACAGTATCAATGAAGATCGCCCCGCCCTGACCCATGACAGGATTACCGCTTTTATCCACAAGAATGCCTTCGCTGCTCAAAGAAAAATTTCCGTTTCGCGTGTATTTTATGCCGTCCGGGGTTTCCACTTTGAAAAGGCCCTGGGGGCCTAAGGCCACATCCAGGGGATTATCGGTTTTTATAACATCACCCTGGGTAAAGTCCTGATCCACCCGGGCCTTGAACGCTTTATCAAAACTGACGAAATCTTTTTTAAACCCAATGGTGGAGGCATTGGCCAGATTATTGGAGACGGCTTCAAGTTTTCTTTCCTGCCTTAACCCGCCCTGGGTCGGCCGCGTCATTTCAAGAATCATAGGGCAGTTTACTCCTTTGCATGGTTTGCCGGTGTTTCTACGGCATTGATTGGTTTAATTCCACCTTATCCACACTCTATGCAAATGGAGTGCCATATTTCTTTTTAATTAATTATAGACTCTGAACAACGCTCTTTTCAGGAAAAATTATCTTTTAAAGCTTATAATTAAAGGGAAACAAGTTGATTTTAAACATAATGTGCCAAAAGGCCGACACCTGAGGCAGCCGGATTTGACGCACCCAGAAATTTTTTCCCACTGTTTTGGGAGTATAAAATGGCCTGTCATAAATGCAATCGGCTTATTGACAGTAAAAAGCTTGAAGAATAATGATTCCGGACAACATCAGGACTTTTTTTCGGGCCTTTTAGCATTGGCCCCATAAACAAAAGCAAGAAGTTCGGCCACCGCCACATATATTTCAGGCGGAATTTCCTGGCTGATGTCAAGGGATGCCAGAACCTCCACCAGGTCAGGATCGTCCTTGACCGGAACGCCATGGGCCAGTGCCAGGGCAATGATATTTTCAGCCACCTTGCCCTGGCCCTTAGCGGTGACCTCCGGAGCCCCGTCCTTAAGCCTGTCATATTTCAGGGCAACTGCTTTTTTTCTTTTGTCTTTAGGTGTCATGGTCAAACCACAATATTGAGACCCGGAATCTCATCGGGTGCTTTCATGGAAAGCATTAAACTGGTCGGGGCAATTTGTTCCGGTCGGGCCACTTGGCAGTCGATGTTTCCTGCCTGATATCCGATTTCTGCCAGACGCTGTCTCAACTCTGAAATTCTTGGGGCAAGGTAATCACAGGTTGCCTGATTTTCCAATAAAAATCGGCCGGCAATGGTTTTATCCAGAATGGAAAAATCTGCCCGTAAGGGGCCAAGAGCGGTCATGTTCAATAAAAAGGAAATACTGAGCATCTTTTTTTCTGTATCTGCTGTGCCCCTCTTTCCCATGTCTACCATGAGCTGGCCGAAATCAAAGCCACCTTCCCGCCAGACAGGAAACGGCATCAGAAATCGTACGCCATCCTGACTTTGCCCACTATCCCCTGATTTGACATTTAACTGGGCAAAATTATCCAACGCCTCTGAAATATGTTTCAATACAGAGGCTTTTGCCGGATCACCTTCTGTGCCGGCAAGGGATAAAGAGGCAGCTTTTAAGTCCTGGGTCGCCAATTGTTTGATCTCATGCGCAACCGTTTTTTTATCCCCGGCCTTTTCAAGAGCGGTTGCCAGTTTCTTTTCAAAGCCTAAGCCCATATTTTTTATGACTTTGGACAGGAACTGATCATCCCGGACATCGGATTTCAGGGAAAGTTCCATAAGGATATCACTCAGAATCGGTTCCTGGGTCTGGCTGAGCGCACTCAATCCCTGGAAAATTTTTGCCAGTGAAAAAGATTGGGAAAAGGTCTTCTGAAAGGAGTTATCCGCCTCTGGACGTGGGTTTGAATCCGGGACAATCTGCCCGGGCTTTAAATTCATGATACCTGACAGTTTGGATTGTTCCTGGCTGCTGCCGCTAAGTATCAGGGACGTAAGGGGATGGCTCGGAATCATCTGGACTTCTCCATTGCAATAAATTTTTCCTTGAGGTCAATGACAAGCGAAACCTCCCTTCTGGGTATGGAAAGTCTTTCTGCAATGGTGTCAACATCCATCTTCTGATAGTAAAGATCTATGATCCGCTGCTGCTGATCAAGGACATTTGTCTCTTTCTGAAAGAACGCAGATCCTCCCTTGGGCAGGGCATTCAGCAGGGACTTATGCTGATTTTCAAGCTGGCTGTATAGGGTGTTGGCCCGGGATAACAGCAGATTGATGCTGATTATTTTTGAATCCAGGGACTGATCAAGTTTCCTGGTCAGTGTCTGTTTTTCCTGTACCAGCCGCTCAAACTCCATGGCCGCAATCTTTGAGGCTTCCAAAATAGGTTCGATAATCTCAGACGCTTCCGTCAGGACCTCCCTGGCCATAACCTGGGCTTTTTCACGGGTCTGGGCGGCAATGTCGCCAAGATCACTTCCCTGTATAGGCTTGGGATTGCGTTCAAGCCGGTTGGCCCGTCGGATAAAGAGAAGCAGCAGAAAGATTAAGAACAGATCAATGATAAGTGAAAGTACAACAAGAAATTCGGTGGGAACCTTTAGCATCATACCGTGATATCTAAAAGTCGGCCCGATCCATCGGGGTCCGGCGGCAGGTCATCTTTGGAAGGCTGTTTTTTTGCACGTTTGGCTTTAAGCACCTCTTGTCGTTTTTCTTTTTCCTGTTTTAAAGAGAGTGTTTCTTCGCTTTCCTGAACAGTTGTATTTTCCACCACCTGCTGATTTTGATGTTGTATGGCTGCCTGGTCAGGATCCGGTTTTGGGGACTGGATCTGCTGGGCCAAATCCTGGGCAATACCGGATTGCTGAAAAATCTGGTTATGTCCATGAACTGTGGTCATTTGTTTCCAGTGTTAAGTTGCTTTAAAAGATTTAAAACTGATCTTTTCAATATATTGGGGCGGCAACACCTTTTTCAATGAGCCCTCCACACCCGATAGCAGATCAGCTTCGGTCACATCATTGTTTTTTTCCGACACCAGCCGGGTCTGGATAGCGCCGTAAATTAAGTCCCGGTAAAAGGCAAGATTACTATTTATTTCATCATAAGCCCTTTGATCTGAATAATCAATAGAGACATCTGCATACACATAGGTCATGGTCCGGCTTTGATCTGAGGCAAGAATGATAAAATCTGTTAACAAAATTGTTCCTGGGCTGCGACTGTGCGCGGGAGCCGGTATCTTTGCAGGAAAATTAGCCTGGCCGTCCCGGATAAGATCAATTTCGGTCAACGATGCGGTCTGTTTTTCCGGCAGTGGCACAGGCGTACTTGAAAAAAACAGAAAATAACTTAATGGAACGGATATGCCCATGAACAGCAGGACAGAAGCGGCAGCAAGCATCACCTTTGACTTGAGAAAGGCTTTGATCCGCCCGCCTTTTTTCGACGGTCCTGCTGGGACAGGTCTATTTTCGCCGGAAATTTCAGCACCTTCAATGCCTTCCAGAACCACCTGATCCGAGTCGGATTCCAGGTTATCAAACGCATCATCGAGCTGGTCCTGCATATCAGGCGCATCGTCTTCTCCCCCAATATCGCCGAGTAGATCTTCATCCTCCTGATCTGCGGCCATAAGAAGAGTATTGATGTCGTCCTGGGATATGAGGATATCCTCATCTCCATCCAGCAACCCCTCCTGCTCATATGACTGCTGGAGAAGGGCATCAATATCTTCCTGGGTTACGTCATCATCCGCGCCGCGACCATCTATTGCAGACATCAGGTCTATCCTGTCCGGCAGATTATCCTCTCGATCGTCCCTGGGATCGGCTTCCGGAAGATCCTGGGCCGGCAGGCCGGCCTCAATCAGCGCATCCATGGCCTCCTGGGTGATCATACAATCGGTCACCTCTGCAGCCTGGCTTTCATCTATGGGTTCATCAAAGGGGTCTTTTTCCTGGCCCAAGGCTTCCGTGGCCGGGGTGTCGTTAACGATCACAGACTCGGTCGTTTTCTCCGCCACATCGTTCTCGTTTGATTCCCATTCTAAATCCTCAGGTTCAGACTCGGATGCATCATTCGCCTGGGTATCGCCACTGATTGCACCCTGAATATCTTCCAGTGAGATCAATTCGTCATCGTCATCTGAATCAGACTCCTTAGAATCATTCATGAATTGGTCAATATCATCCTGAGATAATTCACCGCCATCGTCTTCAAAATTGTCATCGTCATCCAGAAGCGGCCCGTTGAGCAGACTGTCTATATCATCTTGGGACAACTCGCCGGCATCCTCATCTTCGGAAGAGATATCCAGAAGTTTATCAATATCATCCTGGGAAATTAGATCGTCTTCTTCTTCCAAAATCGGGTCTGACATAGCTCCCCCCTAAAATTCAAAACAAATGGATTCTTATTGATTGTCTTAATTGATTGAAATAAAGCAAATACCAGGCCATTTTTATTGATTATTTCCCATAACTATCCAGGCTTGCATGCAGTTTCACCAGAACAGCCGTATGGATTTGACATATCCTGGATTCCGTCAAAGACAAAACCTCTCCAATTTCTTTCAAGGTCAGTTCGTCATAATAGTAAAGGGAGATAACAATCTGCTCTTTTTCCGTTAATTTTTTGATGGCCTTCACCAGAACGGATTTCAATTCTGCCCGGTAAAAGTCGTTTTCGGGATTTTCGTCATCTCTGAGTCCGGCCTGAAAACGGGTCTGGTAAGAAATATCATTTGTTTTCGTCTTGATGAAATCATCCAGGCTGAGGACAGCAGCCCCATGGATATCGGTTAGCATATTCTGGTAAGTTTCCAGATCCACACCCAACGCCTCACTGATTTCATCGTCATCGGCCGGTCGCCCCTTTTCATCCTCAATGGTTTTTGCAGCCCGGGCGATATTCTGGATTTTTTTTCGCATGGACCTTGAATAGGTGTCCATGCTGCGCAATTCATCCAGAATGGCCCCCTTAATACGATACCGGGCATAGGTCTCAAGGCTGACATGTTTGCCTGGATCAAATTTATCCACCGCATCAATGAGCCCCAGGGAACCTGCTGACATCAGTTCGTCAAAAAGCACACTGGCGGGCAGACGCATGGCAAACCGGGAGGCAATGTACCGGACCAGATAAGCGTAATTGACAATACTCTCCTGTCGCCAGGTTTCCCACGCCGCTTGATTTTTTTTAAGGGGGTATTTCATGGAAAAGTTATTATTTCCTTTTATAAAATGACGATCATCGCTTATTGGGCCGCTTCAAACACCCGGTTCATAAAAAAGGTCAGGTTTCCCTGGTTCTGGTTCGTCCTGTCGTCATTGAGCAGATTCTTTGCAAGATCAGAGATGGCATCGGCTGCAGGACTGTTTTTTACCATATCTAAAAGGATGCTGCGGTTTCGAACCGCCTTTTGCAGGGCCGGATCAAAAGGGACATGCCCGCAGTATTCAAGAACCACATTTTTTAAAAATTTATCCAGGGCGTTGCTTAAAGATCCGTAAACTTTTTTGGCCCCGGTTCGGTTCTCCGCCATGTTGACCACCAGTTTGAAATACTTTATCCCATAATTTTGAGACATGACCTTCATCAGGGCATAGGCATCGGTGATTGAGGTGGGTTCCGTGGTTGCCACCACCAGGCACTGGTCTGCAGATGCGTTAAAATAGAGCACATTGGATGAAATACCGGCGCCTGTATCCAGCAAAATAATATCTGCCATGTTGGAAAAAGCCTCAAACTCCGACAGCAGGGTCAATTTCTCACCTTCACTGAAATGGGTCAAATCGGCAAACCCGGATCCCCCCGGGAGAATACCGATACCATGATTCGTTGTTACCATCACCTGGGATAATGTTTTTTCCCCGGATATCAGATGGCGGATGTTATATTTGTGTCTTAGGTTAAATACGATGTCAATATTGGCCAGGCCCACATCCGTATCTATGATCACCACCCGTTTGCCGAGTCGTGTCATGGCCACGGCCAGATTTCCCACAATATTGGTTTTACCCACCCCGCCTTTACCGCTGGTCACCGCAATGACCCTGGGGTATGAATTGCCATTGGAAGCCCCGTTCCGTTCCCGTCTTTGCATCGCACTTGTCCTGGCTATCTGCCGCAGTCCTTTTGCTTGATCCACCTAATCTCCTTTGGGCTCTTTTTTCAGAATTATCTTCAAAAGCTCATGGCGGTCCGGGATAATCAAATCCTCGGGCACCTTCTGGCCGTTGGTCACCAATGAAACCGGCAAGTCATAGCTTGCCGCCTGGTCAAGGATTTTCCCGCATCTTTTTGTCTCATCAGTTTTTGTAAACACATAGGTGTCTGGATTAAATACGGAAAAAGCAGATGCCGCTTCCTTCATATTAATCAATTCAGAGGTAACACTCAAGGTTAAATGAACACTGATCTGGAAATCATTTCTGACCAGTTCAAGGATTTCGTCAATTTTTTCCTTATCGTAATGGCTGTGTCCGGCCGTATCAATAAGCACCAGATCCATGGATTTCATCCGGTCCAGGGCGCATGCCAGATCCTGGCGTGAAAAGGCAGGCACACAGGGCAGCCCCATGATGCCGGCATAAGCTTTGAGCTGCTCAAAGGCCCCGATCCTGTAATTGTCTATGGAGACTAAGCCCACCTTCATTTTTCGGGTAAAGCTTAAAAAGGCCGCCAGTTTGGCAATGGTGGTGGTTTTTCCCACACCGGTCGGCCCCACAAAGGCCGCCACCTGGGGGAGCCCCGAAGCGTTATGCCGTGTGAAAAAATCCTTGGTGCGAAATTGATCCAGGCAAAGGCCCATAACTCTTTTTTTCAACTGCTTCATTTGTGTTGCCATATCAAGGGTTTTATCCAAATCTAAGGCAGCTTTTTGAACAAGATCTGCCGCCAGGCGTTCGCTGACGCCGCAGCGAAGTAGGGATGCCAGCACACCTACGGACTCAAAATGGTTGCACAGAATGGAGGATACCCCGGAACCAAAACCGGCCACAGAAAGGATGTCTTTTATTTCCGCAAGATCTGACTTAAGGGCTTTCACATCCTGGACAAGAGGGGCTTCAGGTTTGTTGTCACCGGTCGAAGGGATTGCGGCCTCAACCTCGAACATGGTCTTTGCGTAGGGATCTCTTGGGGATTTCGGCACCTTTCGGGTGGAAATAATCATGGCATCGGGCCCAAGTTCCTCCTTGATGCCGGCAAGGGCGGTCTGGATATTCGGTGCTCTGAAAATTTTTTTATCCATTCTTTAAGGTCACCTTTCCGACAGCCTGCAGGTTAATATCATCCACGATCTCTGCGTGGGATACCACAAAAACGTTGGGAAGAGAGGGCTCAATCAGACGACGAACGTGACGGCGCAATGTGGGCGATGTCATGAGCACAGGCTGGGTATTCAGTGTGATGACTTTTTCCACCTGTTTGGATACGGCGCCGACAAATTCCGTTATCAGGACAGGCTCTAAAGCCAGGTAAGTCCCGTGGTCGGTCCGTTTGATATTTTTTGTTAGAATTTCTTCAAGCCTTCGGTCCAATGTCATGACCTGCAATTTTTTACCGGGCTGCAGGTAAGGCGCCAGCATACCTTTGGCAACCCGCTGGCGCACATATTCGGTTAACAGATCCGGGTCCTTGCCCGCCGGGGCAAAATCTGCCAGGGTTTCCACAATAGTCAACAGATCCCGAATGGAGACACGTTCCCGCAAAAGATTCTGGAGCACCTTTTGGACAGCGCCGACACTTAAAAGATTGGGCACCAGTTCCTCCACAACCTTGGGACTGGTTTTGGCCAGGTTATCCAGAAGATGCTGGACATCTTGTCGGCTAAGCAGATTGTGGGCATTGTTTCTGATGATTTCCGTCAAATGGGTGGCAATAACCGTGGAGTTGTCGACCACAGTGTATCCGGAAAATTTGGCCTCCTCTTCCCTGGACATGGGTATCCACAGGGCCGGCAGATTAAAGGCCGGTTCAACCGTATCAATCCCGTCAATTTTTTTAGCCGCACCACCGGGATCCATGGCCAGATAGTGATTGACCATAAGCTCTGCACCGGCGGTCTCAACGCCCTTAATCATAAGGCGGTACTGGGCCGGGCTTAAATTCAGGTTATCCCGGATATGGATAGGCGGAACAATGATACCCATCTCCGTGGCAAACTGCCGGCGGATGGCCTTGATCCGTCCCAAAAGCGTACCGTCCTGCTGCTTGTCCACCAGGGGAATAAGGCCATATCCCACTTCCAGTTCCATGGTATCCAGACGCAGCAGATGATCCACATCCTCGGGTTTTCCGGGTGTCTCTTCCTGGGCCTGGGTCTGGGCCTTTTCAACGGCCTGCTGTTTTTCTTCCTCTTTTTTCTCCTCTTGTCCTAAAAAATACCAGGCAATGGTTCCCATGGTAATTCCTAAAGTCATAAAGGGGATAGTGGGAAGGCCCGGGATAACGCCTATGAGAAAAACAACCACAGCCCCCACCATTACCGGGGTGGTACTGGAAAACAGATGCTTGGCAAAAGCCTGTCCCATCTTGCTGTCTGCGCCGGAACGGGATACCAGAAGACCTGAGGCAGCAGAAATCAAAAGCGCCGGAATCTGGGAGACAAGGCCGTCACCCACGGTGAGCAGCGTGTAATTGGTCAAAGCCTCCCCAAGCGGCATCCCCTGCTGCACCACACCGATAAGAAAGCCTGCGCCGATATTAATCAAAGTGATCACAATGCCGGCAATGGCGTCGCCACGGACAAATTTGGATGCACCGTCCATGGCGCCATGAAATTCCGATTCCCTGGCAATGGCAGCCCTTCGCTCGCGCGCTTCTATTTCGTCGATCATGCCGGCATTGAGGTCCGCATCAATGGCCATCTGTTTGCCGGGCATGGCATCCAGGGTAAAACGGGCGGCCACCTCTGCAATACGACCGGCACCCTTGGTGATTACCATGAAATTGATGAGCACCAGAATAATGAAAATAATCAGACCCACCACATAGTTGCCGCCCACCACAAAGGCACCGAATGACATGATGATCGCCCCGGCTGCCTCCGGACCTTCGCTGCCGTGCAAAAGAATCAGCCGTGTGGATGCCACGTTCAACGAGAGCCTGAAAAGGGTGAGCATCAGAAGCAGGGAAGGAAAGATACTGAAGTCCAGTGGTTTTTGGGTATACATGGTGGTGATCAGTACCACCACGCCAAGGGAGATATTCAGGGCCAGAAAGAAATCAAGGATAATGGGATGCAAGGGCAGAATCATCGCCATGAGAATGCCCATAAAGGCCAGAACCATCAGGATATCTGATGACTCTTTCTTCATTGTGGCCATGATACCGACGTTTTCTGCGGCCATTTATCCTCCTTACTGCTTATTGATGGATACTTGACATCTTGTGCCAAAAATTTGACTGTCTGGTGTCTAACTGTTCTTAAGTCCGTAAACGTAAGCGAGCAGTTCAGCTACAGTCTGGTAATATTCAAAGGGAATCTGCCCTCCAATATCGACTGATTTATACAAATTCCGGGCCAAAGGCTTATCTTCCACGATGGGGACATCATTTTCCTGGGCAATTTTTTTGATATTTTCAGCCACGGCCCCGGCGCCTTTGGCCACGACGGTCGGGGCAACCATCTTTTCTCTGTCATACTGCAATGCCACAGCAAGGTGCGTCGGGTTGGTCACAACCACATCTGCCTTGGGCACGGCAGCCATCATGCGTTTTCTGGCCGCAGCCATCTGGAGTTGGCGAATCCTGGATTTAACCGCCGGATCACCTTCTGTCTGTTTGTGTTCATCCTTGACCTCTTTTTTGGTCATTTTTTGCTCTTCTAAAAATTTCCATTTCTGGAACGCATAGTCCAGGATGGCAACCAGAGTCATTACAAGACAAACTTTTATGAAAATCCAGAAGGATTTAATAAGAAGAAATAAAAGAATCTGAGCTGTGGAATTATCGTACAGGGTAAGCACTTTTGAAAGTTCACCCTTTGTGGCCAGATAGCAGACCAGTGAAATAACGGCAATCTTAACCAGTGATTTCACAAACTCGATTAAAGCCCGGGAAGAAAATTTTTGTTTAAACCCGTTAATAGGATTCAGTTTGCTCAGTTTGGGCTCTATGGCTTTCCAGGATACATGGAAGCCGACCTGGGCGAGATTGGACACAAGTGCCACGACGCAGACTGCTGCAAATACGGGCAAACACATAAAAAACATCTTTTTGGCATGATAAATCAGCAGCGCGGTCAAGTCTGCCGGGTTCAGTTCAGGTACCCGTTCAAAGATAAAATTATAATGAAATACCTCCACGCAGTTCTGGTAGAAAAAAAATGCCGTGGTATATAAAGCCGTAACACCGCCCAACAAGACAAAGACCGAAGGGATTTCCATACTTTTGGCAACCTGCCCTTCCTCTCTTGCCTTGTCGAGCTTTCGTGACGACGCGTCTTCGGTCTTCTCGCCGCCACCCTCCGGATCTTCTGCCATATTTTATCCTCCGCCCATATAAAACAATAAAGCCAGAAACAGTTTTCTGCAGGGTTCAATGTAGTCCCGGGTGACAATGGCGATGATGGGCAAGGTCATGGCAAAAAAGATCAGGCCCACTACGATCTTTACCGGGAACGCCACAATCATGACATTGGTCTGGGGTGAAAATTTTGCAACCAGTCCGAAGCCGGTATTGACAAAAGTTAAAACGGCTATTACCGGAGCGCTGATTTTAACGGCATCCACAAACAGCCCGGCCGCCACATCCATAACCCGGGGGTGGATGGCCGCATGCATGACAAACCCGCCCACAGGAACCAGTTCAAAGCTGTCGATCATGGACATGATGATAATGTGGTGTCCGTTGAGTACAAGAAAAATGATCAGGCAGACCCAGTAGCCGATCTGGTCCATGATGGACACATTCTCACCGCTTTGGGGATCCATGATATTGATCATGGAAAAACCGACCTGAAAGCCGATGAGCTCGCCGGCCATCTGGACCCCTGCAAAAAAGATTCTCAGGCAAAGCCCTAGGGTAAAGCCCACCAGGATCTCTGCCCCCAGCATCAAGCCAAAGGTGGGGATATCCCTTGGGAACCGGGCGGGGTCCACAGGCACCACCGTATAAAACAACAGGGCTAAAACCAAGGCCAGCCCTATTTTCAACTGGTTGGGAAATGCAGATGAGCTGAAAATAGGGAACAAAAATAAAAATACCGATACCCGTGCCAAAACCAGCATAAAGGTTCTGAAACGAATGGGGTCAATGAGATCTAATAGTTCCACAGCCGCTTTTTCCTTTCGACAGGTTGTTACGGATCTGTAAAAGCCTGTCGATCACCGGATATACATGGGTATATTGGTAATGATATTGGTTGTAAAAGACATGAGTTTTTCCATCATCCACGGCGCAGCAAATAAAAGCCCGATAAAAACGGCAAGGATTTTGGGTACAAAGGTAAGGGTCATCTCCTGGATCTGGGTAACAGCCTGGAACACACTGATGATAAGACCTGCAATCAGGCCCAAACCCAGCATGGGCAGGGACACAAGGATGGTCAGGACGATGGCCTGTTTGGCAAATTCTATAACAAATTCAGGGGTCATTTTACACTCCAAAACTTTTTATCATTGAGCCTGCAATCAAATGCCAGCCGTCCACAAGGACAAAAAGCATCAGCTTGAAAGGCAGGGAAATCATAACCGGGGGCAGCATCATCATGCCCATG
>NZ_DDYV01000346.1:0-7345 GCF_002348205.1 Desulfobacter sp. UBA2225
CCAGTGCGGATGTGGTGGTGATCGGGCTTATTGGGGAGCGGGGCCGTGAAGTCAAGGATTTTGTGGAGGAGACCCTGGGAGAAGAGGGGCTTAAACGGGCTGTCCTGGTGGCAGCCACATCGGATTCTCCACCGTTGACCCGCATGCGGGGCGCCTATCTGGCCACCACCATAGCCGAGTACTTCAGGGATCAGGGAAAGGATGTACTGCTCATGCTCGATTCCATTACCCGGTTTGCCATGTCCTCCAGGGATGTGGGCCTGGCTGCCGGTGAGCCGCCGACCACCCGAGGATATACCCCCTCTTTTTTTGTTCAGATTCCCATTCTTCTTGAACGTCCCGGAGTCCTTGAAAACGGCGGTTCAATAACAGGAATTTACACGGTTCTGGTGGAAGGCGATGACATGAACGACCCGGTGGGGGATACGGTTCGTTCCATAACGGACGGACATATTGTCTTATCCAGGGATCTTGCCAATCGTGGCCACTACCCGGCCATTGATGTCATGGCCAGTGTTTCCAGGGTCATGCGGGATGTCAGCAAACCCGACCACATGGCCATGCGGGACAAAGCCGTCAATATCATGGCGGCATATCGAAATGCAGAGGACATGATCAGCATCGGTGCTTATGTGGACGGCTCCGACCCCGATGTGGACCAGGCCAGGAAACTGATGCCCGGCATTAACCGGCTGTTGCGCCAGAATATTGGCCAAAAGATGGACATGCGGGCCAGTGTAGCCGGTCTGAAAAAAGCGCTGGAAATAAAGGACCCGCCGGCTGGAACAAAAAAGAATCAGGCCTAAGCCATGAAAAAATTTCAGTTCAGACTGCAAAGCCTTTTAAAGTATAAACGGCATCTTGAGCAGGTCGCCAAGCAGTCAATGGCACAGGCTGTGGCCGATCTCCTGGCCTGTGAACAGCATATAACGGAGTTGCAAAATGACAGAATAACGGCAACGGACCAGCTTGACGCCCTGGTGGAAAAAGGGATGGGTGCAGGTCAATTCAACCGGTACAGGCAATTTATTACAGCGGTTGATCAGATGATCATGCTTGAACACAGCAGAAAAACCGAACTTGAAAAGATTCTGGACGACAAGCGGAAGGCCCTTAAACAGAGAACCATTGAAAAAAAAGCCCTGGAGCGCTTACGGGAAAAACAGGCCCGGGAATATACCCATAAAATGCTCAGGGAAGAGCAAAAGAACCTGGATGAAATCACATCTTTGAGAACGGCCAGGAAGGTGAACAATGAACGCATTTAAACGCTGGATAAGCGGACTTTTGGTCAGTCTGCTTTTGGTAACGGCAGCCTTTATTGGTATTTCATATATACACGAGGAGCAACCGGCACCGGTTTGGGCAGAAGATAAACCGGAAAAGGTACCGCCTGACGGTGAAAAAGGCGAAGAAGCATCTTCACCATGCCCGGAATGCCCCGAGTGTCCAGAGTGTCCCGACCCTGCCAAGGTCGTTCTCCAGGGCCTTGAAGATAAGAAAAAAGCCGTGGCCGAGGCCAGTGAAAAACTTGCCAAGGAAAAAAAGGAATTAGAGATGTACGAAGCCCAGATTGACGAAAAACTGGCGTCTCTGACAGCCTTGAAAAAGCAGATTGAAGAGGATATGGCACGGCTTGAAGAAAAGAAAACTGCAAAAGAACGGGAAGAGGCTGCCGCATTTGAGGCAAAAATGAATCGTCTGGTGAAAATGTATGCCAGCATGAAACCCAAAGCAGCTGCAGAAATTGTCAACAAGATGGAAATTTCTGTTGCCTATGAAATATTTTTAAGAATGCGCGAGGTGTCCGCCTCCCAGATCCTGGCTTTTGTCGAGAAGGAAAAAGCCGCAAAAATCAGCGAACGCCTGGCCTTTAAAAAACGGGGATAATTTGCGGCACGACAGAAGAGATATTATTCTGTCGTGCCGAACACGGTTGTAACCACCGTTTCAAAAAACGCCTTGAATCGAAATCATCACTTTAATTTATACCTGTCACCAGGTTTGGGGATAAAGGCATTATATCCTTTTTCGTTGAGGCGACGGGCAAATGCTTCGCTCTGTTCAGCTTCACCATGGATAACGGCAATGTTTTTCACCCGAAGATTGGATCCGGCAACCACCTTCATCAGTTCATGGCGGTCTGCATGGGCGGAAAACCCGCCGATTTTTTCCACATGGGCCCTCAAGGGATAGGATTTCCCCAAAATTTTGACTTCCGGCGCCTTGTCTGCAGTCCTGTTTTCCTTCAGGCCCAGTTCTTCAATACGCCGACCCAGGGTGTGGTTGGCCATATACCCCACCATCAGGATGGTATGTTTGGGATTATGGATTTTATAACGCAGATGGTGAAGAATCCGGCCCGCCTCACACATGCCTGATGCCGAGATCACGATGTGCGGGGTGTCATCCTGGGTGACGCGCATGGACTCCTCCACGGACTCAACAAATTTAATATTTTTAAAATAAAAGGGATTGATACCTTTTTCCAAAAATATTTTATGGGTTTCCTTATCATAGGTTTCCGGATGTTCTCCAAAGACCTTTGTGATATTTGATGCCAGAGGACTGTCCACATAAACAGGCACTTTGGGAACAGCGCCTGAGTCATACAACTGGTGAAGAATGTAAATAAGCTCCTGGGTTCTGCCAAAGGCAAAAGAAGGAATCAGAAGAGAGCCCCCCCGGTCAATTGTCCGGATAAGGGTGTCTTTAAGTCGTCCGGAAAGATCCGCTACAGGGGAATGATCGCGGTCCCCGTAGGTACTTTCAATGATCATCAGGTCAATCTCCCTGTCCTCTTCATCAAATTCCAGGGTGGGATCTTTCAAAATGGGTTTTTCAAACCGGCCGACATCACCGGTAAAAAGTATCTTAAGGGGTTTGCCGCCGTTTTCCGGTTTCACAGTAATCAGAGAAAAGGCAGACCCGAGAATATGACCAGCCACGTAAAATTTCACAGTGGTTCCCGTACCGATCATCACTTCCGAGCCAAAAGGATATCCATCAATAAAAGAAAGGGACTCCATAGCATCTTCCTGGGTATACAGCGGCGTCACCATATCAAGGCCATGCTCCTTGTGAAGTGCGGCAATGGCCTCCACATTCAGTTCATGGGGGCTTGTTTTCAGCAAGTTTTTGATCCTGGCTTTTTCCTTGTTGGAAATCTGATGTTGGGTTTTGGACTGCTCAGCCTGATACAGAAACGCGCGCAGGGATTTATAGTTAAGATACAGGGCATCCGATTCCTGGATATGCCCTGAGTCCAAAAGCATGTAATCCAGAGCGTCTTTGGTGGGGCGGGTGGTGATGATCCGGCCGGAAAACCCATCTTTTGTCAACAGAGGAATCCGGCCGGAATGATCAATATGGGCGTGGGAAAGAACCATATTGGTGATCTGTGACCGGTTTATGGGAAAATTTTCATTTTTCTCCCGGCTCTCCTTTCTTCGGCCCTGGAACATGCCGCAGTCCAATAAAATCTTATCAACGCCTGTATCCAGCAGATGCATGGATCCGGTCACCTCGCCTGCAGCTCCGAAAAATCCAACTTCAACCATAGATTCGTCCTCTTCCTAAAAAAATGTTTGAGCTAAAACTTACCCAGAGGCAATGCGTAAAAAAATCTGCAACCGGAGGATACTCAAAGTATGTGAAGATTGCAGATTTCTGGAGCAACGCCGCAGATGGGTGAGTTTTCGCTCAAAAATCAGTTAAATAATTTTTTTAACAATGCTGTAGTCTGCTTCGCCGGATTCTCCCGGATAGCCTTTTCTTCCTTTGCCAGATAATAAAAAATGCCGTCCAGGGCTTGTTCAACAGTATAGTCAACCAGATTGCCCTTTACATCGGGAACCAGAGGCAGGGATTTATACTTTTCCATCATCTGGTTATAGGATTGAACTGCCCCGATCTCTTCGAGGCTATTCTCTATCACCGGGGTAAAGGCCTCGGTGAGATCGTCAGAGGTTTTTTCCTTGAAATACTGGGTAGCGGCATCATCTGCGCCATTAAGAATGCTTGTGGCATCATCAAAGGACATCTGGGAAATGGCATTTAAAAACAACGCCTTGGCCTTGGGTGTAGCCGCCTCGGCAGCCCGATTGAGTTTCAGTTCCAAATCTTTTGTATATGACCCCATCCCGGCCTTATCCATGAAGGTCTGCGCCTTGGAAAGATAGGAAGGCAAAGGGATATGAACGCTGGAATCGGAATTAAACCCGTTTTCAGTGCCCAACCGGCTGACAACGGTTCCGGCGCCTGTTTCCAGCGCTTCCTTAAGACCGGAGATGATTTCGCTGCTGGTCAGACTGCCGGCGCTTGAACTGGAACCATCAGAACTGTCACTGCGTTCACTACTGCCGCTCTTGTCCATGGATTTAATCAATGAAGCGCCCTGGTCCAGCAGAGAATTTCCGGCCAAAGTAGGCTCCTGAAACCCCAGAACAAAGGCAAAAACCATCGTTACGGCTGAAACGCTGATTCTTTTTTTACACATTTTAAACGCTTCTCCTATAACAGCCATGGGCTCGCCCTGGTCTATCGACTAGGCCCACCCCACAACAAAACCTAAGGTATTGATTAATGCCCATCCGAAAAATTTTTATTTCAGCTTTTTCCGGATGGGTACCCGTTCTATTTTTTTACCGATTAGGACAGGGCAGCGAGCGCAGATTCATAATCAGGTTCCTGTTTAATCTCAGGTACAAGCTGGGCATAAACCACTTCACCGACCGTATTGAGAACAACAACGGCCCGGGCCGTAAGGCCGGCCAGCGCCCCCTCCTGCATGGCCACACCATAGTCAAGGGCGAACTGCGGATTACGGAAGGCAGACGCGGTCACAACATTCTCGATGCCTTCGGCAACGCAGAACCGTTTGTGGGCAAAGGGCAGATCCCCTGAGATACAGAGGACAAACGTATTTTTTTTGGTACCGGCTGTTTCATTGAATTTACGAATAGCTGTGGCACATATGGGGGTGTCAAGGCTTGGAAAAATGTTGAGCACCACCTGTTTACCGGCATACGCAGAGAGTTTGACGTCTGACAAATCCTGTCCCACCAGGTTAAAATCTTTTGCCTTTTCACCGATTTTGGGAAAAGTACCTGCCAAAGTTACCGGATTTCCGCCAAGTGTAATAGATCCCATAAATGTTCTCCTTTTTTGGTTTCACGCGTCTTGTTTAAATGATCAAATATCGACCTGGGAAATTATGTATTATAATATCCGCCATCCCGCCCATTTGTAAAGAATAATGGCGTTCTGTGTTATTTCAAGTTTGCCCAGTCACATAAATTAAAGATGCAGACGCACTTTTTATAACGGCCGGTGGCAGTATGGGTGTCGATTCGAATTTGCCTGATTTCAGGGAAAATGAAGGTTTCTGGAAAGCTTATCCGCCCATAGCGAAACTGGGCAAATCGTTCAGTGAAATTTCATAACACATTGAAAACAAGAGACGTCAATGACCGGGATCAAAGTCCGGAAATAAAAGCCCGCCGGCCCGGGACGTTGCGCCACAGGTTCCGGCCACAGTTGGAGTATTTGTAGCTGCAGCGAAGACATTCGAGGTTTCCCTGGACGGGAGAGCATAATTGACAACCAGACTCTCATCATCCTGTTGCTCAACAGATACCGGGATACTGAATACTATCTCTTTTTCCTGGTTCGTTATCACGGGAAATCCATAATGCGTATTTTCATACTTGATGGGTTTTCCGGCGTCCAGGCGCCCCTGGACAAATTCATTATGAAAATCTATGCGTTGCTGAATGACCGATGAAAACTGGCCAAGCGAATTATTACATTTATCGTAAAAATTTTCCAAAAGATTGGGGTCGATTTCATATCCTGCACAATTGCGCCCGGCAGCCATGGCCGCAAGTATTGTGGTGCCCGTACCCAGAAACGGGTCCAGAACAAGATCCTGTTTCACGGAATACATGTTAATCAGGCGATAGGCCAGTTCAAAGGGGAAGGCACCGCTGCGGTTGCGGCTCTTTTGTTTTCCCATGGCCTGGCGGATGCCTTTAAGATCCATCCAGATGTCTGAAAACCACTGGTTGCGCTCTTCCCAGAAAAATGCGCTTTGTCGTCGGTTTTCCTTGCCGGCAGGAGAGGTAAATTCGCGTTTTCCCCCCTTTCTTAGAATAAGAATATATTCATGCTCTAACGTAACATAGGCCCCGGCCGGCAGCATGCCCGATCCCATGAACTTGTTGGGCGCATTGGTCTGCTTTCGCCATAATATGCAGGGCAAGGCGGTAAATCCTAATGCCTGGGCCGCATTTAATATTCTGGCATGGTTGGGGTAAAGGCCAAAATTATCCTCCAGGGTACGCGTGGCATCACCGATATTGATACAGGCAAATCCACCGGGTGAAAGTACCCGGAATACCTCTTTCCAGACCTGGTCCAGCACCTGGTGCATGAGTTCAAAGGCAAGGGCTCCATCCGATTTTTCAAGGGCTTTTTCTATTTTTCCGTCCTGGCGGCTAAAAATTTCATCCCACATCTCAATCATGGGATAAGGAGGCGATGTCACCACAAGACGGACACTGTGGTCAGCCAGCGCGGCCATTTTTGCGGCATTGCAGATATAGTGTTTATGGGTTGTTTTCATCTGTTTAAAAATTAAGCCGCGCCAAAAAGCGCGGGAATCAGAATTTTTAAGCCAAGAGCAATCAAAATGATTCCGCCTACAATCTCCATTCGGCTGCCGAGGGCCGCCCCCAGGCGTTTTCCGATGTATATGGCGGCTACGGACATGGCACAGGTAATGATACCAATAAGCGCTGAAGGGTACCAGATATTGACATCCATCACGGCCAGCCCCAGGCCGATGGCCAGGGCATCAATGCTGGTGGCAACACTGAGCATGACCATGGTAAAGCCCTTGGAAGGATCCCTGTGAAGGCACTCTTCGGCATGGGAGAAACCTTCCCAAAGCATGCGTCCGCCCACAAAGACCAAAAGACCAAAAGCGATCCAGTGGTCCACGGCTCGGACATATGACACAAATACGGTACCCAGAAACCACCCGACCACCGGCATCATGAACTGGAACAGACCAAAATGAAAGGCCAAACGGAACACGGCCCGCGGGCCTTGTGCATACCCGCAGGCCGCAGCAGCCATGGATACCGCCGAGGCATCCATGGCCAGTCCGATTGAAATGACAAAAATATCGAACAAATGCATTAAAATTCTTTCCGTACCGCAGCCATCTCCACCACCGGCAAAGGCCCGAGAGGCTCTCCGGGCAACTGATTAAGAATTTTCTGCGGCATGGACCGGTACAGCAGGCGTGCGGTCAATGTGTACCCGCGTCGGGGTGCGGGAT